>JASJBY010000134.1 GCA_030066245.1 Gammaproteobacteria bacterium | reverse complement strand
CATGAAGAACACGCAGAGACCGTGGCACGGATCGTCGCCCGCTGGAAGAAGCAGCACTTTCTCTCCGACCGCGACCAGAAGATCCTGATGGCCGCCTTGCAGAGCATGCGAATGGTCTGTGACAGTACCTACCTGCTGGACCCCAAGCAGAACCATGGCAAAAAGATTCCGGAACTGCTGCGGGTGCTCGGCGACCTGCTCGCCGATCCCGACCTTAAGGTGGTGATCTTCAGTCAGTGGCTGCGCAGTCATGAGCTGTTGTCCAGCGCGCTCGACCACGCGGGCCATGGTTATGTGTTGTTCCACGGTGGTGTGCCGGGGCGAAAACGCGGTGCATTGGTTAAACGTTTCCAGACCGAACCGGCCTGTCGCGTGTTCCTGTCCACCGACGCCGGCGGCGTAGGGCTGAATCTGCAACGCGCCAGCGTGGTGATGAATCTCGATCTGCCGTGGAACCCGGCCGTGCTCGAGCAGCGCATCGGTCGCGCCCACCGCCTGGGCCAGCACCGGTCGGTGCAGGTGCTGAACTTTGTGGCCGAGGCGAGCATCGAGCATAACCTGATGGAGCTACTCGAGTTCAAACAATCTCTGGCCGCCGGAGTACTGGACGGCGGCGAAAACCAGGTGCATCTGGGCGGCAGCCGACTCGCGCGTTTCATGGAAAGCGTGGAGCGTGCCACCACGCAGCCTGTCGCAGATTCCTCGCCGCTTGTGCCGGTTGATTCACAAGCCGTCGGCGCCGCCGACGGGGAACCCGCCAAAGAGACGATAGACCGTACAGCTGAACGATCGTTGGAAAGTGACGTCGACCACGATCGCGACCCTTGGCAACCGCTGCTGGCGTTCGCCCAGACACTGCTCACGGAGATGGCTGAACCATCTAGGCGAAAGCAGCGTCGGTCATCAGGTAGGATGGTGCGTCGGGATCCGCAGACCGGGGAGCGTTATCTGCACTTGCCTGTGCCCGATCAGGACAAGATGACGCGCTTGTTGGATGCACTCCGCGACGTGCTCGCTGGGTAATGGTCTTTCGGTGGACGCTGCTGTTCAGAGTCCTGAGATTCTAGCGAGGAGATCAGGTGCGCAATCTCATTGCGGGATGGATTGTTCCCGAATACTCAACGAGGAATTGAATGTGGGCCGTCCATGGCCGGGCATGCTGTCTTCGCTAGGCCGCTTGTGCAGCTTGCTGCTGCTGTTTGGCGGGACGGGTGTGACCGCCGCGACTCTGGAAGTTGGTCCAGGCAAGCGGTTCCAACGTATTGAACAAGCGGTGGCAGCAGCGACACCGGGAGACACCATCGAGGTCTATCCCCGGCGGGGCGGTCAAGCGTACGAGGGTGTTGGGGTCTCCGTAGACATGCCGCGCCTCACCATCCGCGCTGCCGGCATCGAGGTCGGCCAGCGCGTTACGCTCTCGGGTAGGGGCTTCGAACATAGCGGTCGCGGACGCACGCCTCGCGCCATCTTCCAGTTCAATCGCGGCGCAGACCACGGTGTGCTCGAAGGTTTCGAACTAACCGGCGCGTCCAACAGAAGCAACAACGGTGCCGGCGTTCGCATCAATCAGGCCAATCACGTCACTATCCGCCATTGTGACATCCACCACAACGACATGGGCATCATGTCGAACGGAGACGGCACTCCTCGGACCGCCATCAACCAGCGCATCGAACATTGCGCAATCCATCACAATGGAGACCGCGCATCACCCAGCTTTCACCATAATCTTTACCTGAGCGGCACGTCAGTGACTGTGCGTTTCTGCGAGATACACCATGCGCGCAGGGGACATAACGTCAAGAGCCGCGCCCATTTCACCAGAGTCGAGTATTCTTATGTGCACCACTCCGCGAATCGGGAATTCGACCTGGTCGATGGTAGAGAGACCACCCCCCCCGGATCCGATGCCGTCTTGCTCGGGAATATCATCGTCAAAGATCCGCAATCGGCGGGCAACAGAAACGTAATTCATTTCGGCCAGGATGGCGGCAGGAATCACCACGGCACGCTCTACCTGGTCCACAACACCATCGTTACCCCCTTCGTCTCGCCCGTCGTGGATCTGTCCAGCGCCAAGGCGCGTGCGGTGCTGCTTGGCAACATCGTCGACGATTACGGCAGGAGGCGCAATAACCAGATGCTCGGTAGTGCCCGTCGGGGCGGTGCGTCGGCGAAGGCCATCACCGGAGTGGGCAACTGGCTGGCTCCCGGGTTTGCGAACAGCCTTGGACGTACGAGTCTAGAGCTGACCAAAAACACAATCGCTGCCGAGTCGCAGCGGCTGTTCGTCGATCCTGAGCGCCACGACTTTCGCCTGCGGAAAGCGTGGCCGGGCATTTTTCGCGCTGGAGGCCCCCGGACTCTGCTGCAGCTGCCTTCAACGCCAGGAGTCAGCAATGAGGACCCCCCCCTAACCTGGCAGTATCTCCATCCGCTGGACGGGCGACCGAGGGCGGTGTTCGACCGTCCGGACTTGGGAGCAAAGGCGTTCGACCATCCGTAAACAGGCTACCGCATCCGTTTGCGATCGCTTTGCTCGATAATGTCCCCGGCTGATTCTCCGGGCCGCACCTTACCACGGTAAGTCAGCGTCCAGCCGAGCCTCATGTCTTCCTCCCAGGTCCAGAAATGGCCTTCTACGGTATCCATGATGAAGACCTTGGAGCGTAAACTGCCGGCTTCGCCCAGGCGACCGCCCTCCTGCAGTCGCACCGCCTCGTAGCGACCAGTGTCCGCAGCCAGAGCAGGGTCAGCAATCAACGCCGTCAAGCCAATAAGATGCCACTTCCGCACAACACCTCCTCAGTCGATTTCTATGGCGAGTGTCCGAAACCTTAGACAGGCCGGGCAGCACACCTTCGGTTTGTGGTTTCACAAATCGCTCATTCGGCCATGGCCCTGGCCGAGCATGAGGTACCGGCCATGGCGGAACAGCAGATCAGCACAGACGTCTATGAAATTCTACCTATTGCAGCGCCACTAGGCCCGATCACGGTAGCCCGCATGACTCGCTGTTTGAGAGCGAACCAAGGCCACGGGCCCGGGTGCGCCACTTCACACGTCGAAGGACGCGCCGATAACCTGGAGGTGCTCACCCATGCCCTGTGTGGCGGCATGGGCAGCCGTCGAGGGACTAGCGGGTTCATCGAGCAGCCACTCGGTACATTATTTCGCCGCCACCGTCCTAACCTTATGGCGCTGAATGGTCTATTCTACCCGCTGACCGTGGCGAGAGGGGTCTTTCATTCAGGGTCTGAAGATCAACATCTCGCCCTGGGAACCACTCCACCTATTGGAAAACCATGATATGTACGCCCGTGAGCTAGCACAAAGCGTGAGCGAATTGGCCGTCTTGCCTGCGGCTTATGCACGTCTCATTGCTCTACTGGAAAAGCCCGACCCGCCTCGAACCGAGATCTTACGCCTAGTACAGCATGATCCGATCCTGACCGCCATGTTGTTGAAAGCTGCCAACTGCAATCGTTTTGACGCCTCGTCCGAAATCTCGAATGTCGAAGAAGCGATTCAACGCATAGGTGACGGGAGACTTCACTCACTGGTCACTGCGACGGCAGCAGCCGGCAGCTTCCGCTCCATCGAGGTCCAGCTTGTGGAGATGAGCGACTTTTGGCATCACAGCGTGTGCTGTGGTTTGGTCGCGCGGACCCTTGCCGAGGAGTTCGGACAGGGCGATCCGGAAAGCCTGTTCCGTGCCGGTTTGCTCCACGACATCGGGCAGCTGGTGATCTATCACGAGCTACCTGATTCGGCCCGTAAGGTCTTGGAGACAGCAGGAGCACCCGAACAGTATCGGTACCGCGCGGAGCAGGAAATACTGAATGTTACCCACGCGCAGGTCGGAGCGGAACTGCTCAGATTATGGGGATTGCCGGCCAGCCTGTGCGAAGCCGTGGAGTTCCATCACGAGCCGGCAGCCGCTCCGAATGGTGCTTTCGATGCAGCGACCGTCCATATCGCCACTGGAATCGCCAACGCGTTCGAGCCCAGTTGGAAAGATGAACGGTTGAGGAAAAGCTTTCACAAATCCATCTTGCCAGAGGCCTGGTCAATAACCGGCTTCTCTCAGGAAGCCATTCAACCCACCCTTGATGCCGTTTGCTGGGACCTGCTGGAAGTCGAAGATATCCTTGTGCCCGGAGCAAGCTGCATCTTCTAGAACACAGCGATAAGCACTGGCCCATCCTTTCTTGTCCGGAACCAATGGCCACTGCCGTCCATTCCGCGCTTCCCGGCGCTCGGGACGGTAAGCTCCCCCCGAAACCGAAATATCCCCAATACTCAGAGAGCGAGCCTGGGCCCGGTGGCCTTCAGAGAGTTTTGGGGCAATAATTCAGCGCAAGCGTCAGGGCAAGCTTGATGACTGGAGGTCCTCATGACCGAGGAGCCTGTCGTCAGCCTTAGTCTGATGTAACAGCTGTGGCGAGACGCCTTCTCGCAGGTTGCGGACGCACGGAGTGTAGAGCGGCGCAACGCGAACCTGGAAGGGGCCAGCATCCACGGAGCGAGAATCGCGGGCATTTCCGTCCCCTGGAACTTCCCAGGGAGGAGAGCGGGCGGTCCCTGAAACACGGCACGCGCTTACAACATCGGCGTTGAGTTTCGTCTAACGGAAGACGCAGGGTCAGCAGACAAGAGCCACATCGTTGCGGAATACACAAGACCTCGACCGGCGGCGCGGGCGGCGGGTCGACGGACGGCACCGGCGGGGCCGGTGGCGACGCGGACGCGGTGCTGGCGGCGACTGCGAATGGCGGCAACGGCGGTGGGGCGACCAACAGCGGCACGGCCGGTGACAGCGGTGATGCGACGCTGGGGATGGGGACCGGGACGGTGAGCGGGACCTCGGCGAGCGGCACGGTGACCGTGACGGCGAACGCGAACGGCGGCGACGGCGGCGCGGCGACGGGCACGGCGAACGGAGCGGCAGGGTCGGCGACGAGCTCGCTCACGAAGGACGTGACGGCGGAGGTGACCAAGCCGAGCGCGCTGTTCGTGGACACGAATGCGACCGGTGGTAACGGCGGGACGCGCAACGCGGCGATGGGCACGGCGGTGGCCGGTGCGACGGGGACGGCCGAGAGCGCGGCGATCAACGACGGCGGCACGGCGCGGGCGCAGACGGACGCCCGGGGCGGCCCCGGCGGGCAGGGTCAGAACGGGGCGAGCGGCGGCGCGGGGGGCGATGCGTTCTCGACCGCGGTGGCGAGCACCAGCGGCGACGGCAACACGGTGGACGTGGATGGATTCGCGGGCTTTGGCAGTCAAGGTAACGGCGGTGCCGTGAGCCAGGGCGTGGCCGGGCAGAGCGTGGGTGGTGCGGGCGGCAACGCGACGAGCAGCTCGACGGGCACGGCGAGCGGGAACAGTTTCGTGGATGTGGACGACGACAGCCGCGGCGGGATTGGCGGCAGCGTCAACAGCGGGTCGGGCACCGGTGGTGCCGGTGGAAACGCCACCTCGAGCGCGAGCGGCAGCAATCCGGGCACGGCGACGAACACCGTCGCCGTCCGATCGCAGTCCATCGGCGGCGCGGGCCGGGGCGCTGGCGAGTCTGGCGGTGCGGGCGGCGACGCTACGTCCACAGCGACGGGCACTGGCGGCGCCTTCCTCGACGTTGACGCCTTGGCGACCGGGGGCAACGGGGGTGCGGGCAACGACGACGCCAGCACAGGGCTCGGCGGGAACGCGGTGGCTACCGCCACCGCGACCGGTACCAGTGGCTCGGCAGCCGCGAGCGCTTTCTCCGGCACAACAGTGTCCAAGGCCTCACGAACAACGGCAGCATCCATCAGCGTCCCCTCGAGTGTGTCGGCTGACGCGATGAGATCGTGTCTGCGCCCGCAGGCCATGATGGACGTCAATCATTGCCGGAGAAAGTGGTCGTGGCGTAAACAGACAGGCGTGGGTTGGCAATCATCATGCCGCTACCAAGGTGGGTTCCATGGAAGCGTCTATTCCGCTTCCCGTCAAGCCATCCCTGACCTGGCATGAAGCGGAGCTGCCGAGCTGAAGCCGTTCATTCGCCCCATCCCGAGAACCCCCCGCTTCAGGAAAAACCACAATCTTCAGGGTGGGTTATCCTTGTGCGATTCAAGTAAGGTTGCCGCAGCGACCCAGGACACGAGCTGTCAGTCAACAAGCGCCGCCGCCGGAAACCGGCCGGGAGAGATAATGAAACAGCCCACATCGTCCGCAGGTTCAGTCCGGATACGCATCCTCTTTGTGGCACTGGCCCTGCTGGTTGGTGGTCTCGGCGGACTGGGCACGTTCACCTTTGTCTACGGGGACGGGCTTTCCTACCTCAGCAAGGATCCCGCGGCCTGCGCCAACTGCCACGTGATGCAGGAACATTACGACAGCTGGCAGAACTCCTCCCATCGCCACGTCGCGACCTGCAACGACTGCCATATGCCCCATAACTTTGTCGGCAAGTGGCTCGCGAAGGCTGACAACGGGCTGTTCCATTCCCTGGCCTTCACGACCAACAACTATCCGCAGCCCCTCCAGATAAAGACCCGGAACGCCCGTATTACCCAGAACGCGTGTCTCGACTGCCACGCGGACACGGTACACCAGATGCTGCCCGTCGACGCGGGCGGCGAAGTGCCGTCCTGCGTGCACTGCCACCCTCGGTCCGGTCATGCCTTCCGCGCCCGCCGAGGCGGCACTGTTAACCGCTGAAAACACAAACGCTAAGAGGTCCACTCAACGATGAAGTTTTTCAACTTATCCGAAGGCCGCCAGGCCCTTTGGCTCGTCGGGCTACTCGTGGTCACGGCCGGGGTCACGGCTGGCGTGGTCGCTGTCCTCGTGGGCATCTTCGAGCACAAGCAGGAGGCCCGCACGCCCTTTGTTCAGCTCGCCGAGGTGAGTGAAATCTCGACCGACCCTGTCCCGTGGGGAAAGAACTTTCCACGCCACTTCGACGGGTGGAAAGCAACGGCGGGGGACAAGTTCTACGGCGGCAGCAGCGCTCTACCGGATAGCAAGCTCGACCACTTCCCGTGGCTGAAGCGGCTGTATGCTGGCTACGCTTTCAGCATCGACTATCGCGAGGCACGCGGCCATGCTTACATGTTGTATGACCAAGGCGTCACAGAGCGCGTGACCCAGAAACCCCAGGCGGGCGCCTGCCTGCACTGCCATGCGTCGGGCACGGTCATGTACCGGAAGGCCGGGCTCGAGGCCATGGGCAAGCCGGCCGACGATGCGGCTCTCGCCCGTGAGTTCAACATGGATGCCGTTATCCGCGGCTTCCAGGAAGTAAGCCAGAAGCCCTACTCCGAGGTTCTTGCCATGGTCCAGGCCGCGCCCGACGGCACGCCTGGCGATGAGGGCAACCCGGTCTTCCCCCAGGCGCCCACCGGCGGCTTCACGGGTGAGTTCGCGGGTAAAAAGGTGCCGGAAGGGCACATGGTGGCGGGCGACGCGCACCCGGTGAGCTGCATCGACTGCCACGATCCGAAGACCATGGCCACACGCGTGACGCGGCCCGGCTTCGTGTTCGGCATCCAGGCGCTGGCGGAGAGTGATGCGGCGACGCCGCATCTGCCCAGCATCGAGGCCTGGCGCCGTACAGACCGGAGCAAGCTCTACGACCCGAACGTGGACGCCACCCGTCAGGAGATGCGTTCTTACGTCTGCGGCCAGTGCCACGTGGAATATTATTGCGCCACCAAGGCGGTGCTCGAGTTCCCCTGGGGCAAGGGCCTGAAGATGGAGGATCTAGAGGCGCATTGGGAGGCGACGAAATTCGCGGACGGCTCCGATTTCATCGATTACAAGCACAAGGAGACGGGGGCCACGATCTACAAGGTCCAGCACCCCGAGTTCGAGTTGTGGAGCCAGGGCGTCCACGCGCGAAGCGGCGTCAGCTGCTCTGACTGCCACATGCCCTATCAGAAGCAGGGCGCCATGAAGATCAGCTCGCACAACGTCCAGAGCCCGCTCGATGACATCAACAACGCCTGTCAGCAGTGCCACAACGTCCCCGAAGCCGAGCTGCGGGAGAAGGTGGAGACCACCCAGTCCAGGACGATGGCACACATGGACCGCGCGGCGAAAGCGATGATAGACATGCTAGACGCCATTCTCGAGGCAAAGGCGGCTGGGGCGACGGCGGAACAACTCGCGCCGGTCCTTGATCTCCAGAGGAAGAGCATGTGGCGGCTCGACTACATATCCAGCGAAAACTCCCGCGGCTTCCACGCTCCCCAGGAATCGGTGCGGATTCTCGGGGAGTCCATAGACTACAGTCGCCAGGCGGAGGCGATGGCGGTCAGGATCCGTGCCGGCGACGCGCCCAAGCTCGCGGCGGAGAAGGGCGATGGGGTCGACGTTGCGACGAAGGAGAAGCCGGAGGATAAGCCGGAGGGCGTCTGACCTAGCCGGCCCGCGGCACTCTACCCGCGTCCCGGTATACCTGCAAAACGGGCGGCGGCCACCATCTGGTGGTCGTCGTCCCGCCTCTTCACTGGGTTCAAGCGAACCTCCTCTCGCTTCGTTCTCCACAGTTCCCCCGCCTGAAGAGCAGAACAACGATGTCGTTCTGCCCGACGTGGCGGATGCGATACGATTGTTTCGAGAGAGCGAAGGTTAGCGCGCTAGCCTCGACGAAAGTCGTCACTTCGTCACGTCGGCCAGTCTTCGCGGGTGAGTCTGTAGACAGCGCAGTCGTCGGCCCCTACGTGTTGGTTCGCGATGAATTGGAATCCGTGGCGTTCGTAGAAGCGCCGGGCACGCGCATTCGACGCCATGGGATCCACGAGGATGGCTTCAACGGCCGAATCGGACAAGCAGCGTTCGATTGCCATTCTCATGGCCTGCGTACCCAGTCCACCCCCTATATGGGTTTCTTCTCCGATCTAGATGTCGATGGCGCGCAGGTTTTCCGGGCAGTCGCCCCAGTAATGGCTGTCCTCGCGCGGGGTCGATGATCTGGACGAACCCGATGGAACTGTCATCGACCTCGGCGATAAGCTGCTCGCGCCAGTCGGGATTGCGCGCCCGCTCAGTCTCCCAGCCCCAGTCTTCGGTGCCTTTCGTCGCAACGATCTGTGGCGCAGCGTCCCATCGTCGCAGCAGGCCGAGATCGTCCAAGGTCGCTGGGCGCAGTCGCATGATCCGGGTCATCTGCGTGTCTCAGATTCCGAGCGAATGGGACGTCGTCCGCTCACGCATACAAGCCGTTTCGCTCCCCGGACGATGGCCTCGCTCGACCGACAGGAGGAAAGCCCCACGGGCGCGAAGGGCCAGCTCGTCGATCATGGATGACTGGCAGCAGAGCTTGGTGTAGGCAGCAACAATTATTTGGGTTCTACACCAGTCGCTGAGAGTGCTGAACGCCCAAGATACCCCCATAGTTGCCCCAATCGTTTGCCATGTCGTGGAGCCGCCAGAACGGTTCAATCAGCCGTTCGTCTCGCCAGATAATGGCCGTAACCGACGAATGCCGAGTTTCGTTCATAGAGCGCAATCTCGTGTTCTTCTGCGGCTACCGTGGCCGCCGCAGCCTCAGAGTTGCCATGACGCGCCAGGAATGCCGCGAAGCGGGCCTGTGTCGGGCGGTAGTAGTTGTCGAACCAGCATCGTTTGGGAAGGGTGAAGTAGCCGATAGGGGAAAAGCCGTTTTCCTCCAGAATTGCCATTTTGGCCGATGCCGTATCTACCTCGGGGTATTCCTGCATCCAATGCTGCTCCAGCTCGGCAGGCCTTTCTCGCGTTAGCCATGTCAGCTCGGACACAGACAGAATGCCGTCCGGCTTGAGAAAGCGACGCCAGGCCTTGATCCCGCTCGCAAAGCCCATGTTGTAGATGGCGCCTTCTGACCAGACCGCGTCGAAGGATTGCTCTTCGAACGGAAGCGATTCCATCGAGGCCACCAGTGTCTCGATTCGTTCGCCGAGGTTCTCCCGTTCCGCGACCATTTCCAGGTCGTGGATAAAGTCCGACACGAAATCGACGGCAGTTATCGAGGCGTCGAGCTGCTGCGCCAGCACAAGCGTGGAGGCACCGGTCCCGCAGCCAATGTCGGCAATCTTCAGGCCTTTTCCGGCGCTCAGCCCCGACAGCGTGATGGCAAGGCGCGTTTCATCCTCGCCGCCCGGGCCCTGACGCTTGCCATCCCGGTGTAAGTCGATAAGAAGAGCGAGATTGTCCAAGTGCCGACCCCGGTTGCTATGTGTAAATGTGGTGTCTCGAACCGAACCGTTGGCACGACTGCAGAGAACTCAGCGTCAGTCATGAAATCAACTGTCGTTGCCCGGCGTCAGCGGTCTTAGGGATTACTCCGCTAGTATAGTGGCTGCCGAGCACTAATCCGTGAAATGCTGAGACGCCAATCGTTGCCGCACGCGGAGGCGTGGCCGGATTTGCCAGTAGTCGTGCTTTCCCGGCGTGCCAGGTGCACGTCGGTACGTTCTCGGAACAGGCACCGAAATAGCGCGACCGTTCGAGCCGTTGCCAGGTTTGTTGCATAGAGTGGCTGGGGCGCCAGAGCGGGAGTGGTTGCCGGCGAACGGTGCCAGGCGATACCGAGAGATTCTAGCAAGGCGATAAGGCGCGCGTTTTCGCCTCGTAACCTCGTCAGCTTATCGGATTCGTTCGACATCGGGCCGGTTTTCTACCTGGATATCGAAACCTGCCCCACCCCCTGACACGAATCCTCGGACCGCGGGTCTTAAACGATGATTATCTTTTCCAGATCTGCCGTGGGCTTCATGGGACGCTGTCCTTTCACTCCAGTAACCAGTTCTCAACGCGCAGGGACGGGACGCGCTCGAATTCGCGTGTGCGGCGATCAACAGATCGTTCGGACCGATGGGGCTGCCTTGCCGCGTGAGATGGTGACGGAGCTTCGCATAGCGGTGATCTGTCGGCGGCTCGAGCGGCAGAACCTCCAGCGCGGACAACAACAGATCGACTCGTTGGGAAAGCTGCTTTGATCCCGATTTCTCCGCACCGCAGCGGAGTTCGGCGGCCACGATTATGCTGGTGCAGACCGAATCCTCGCCGACCTCGGCAATCCGGCTGGCCACCTGGCCTTGTGGCCGTCGGACAAGGTCCGAGATGATGTTCGTGTCCAGCAGATAGCGGAGCGACACGCTCAGAGCTCCACTCCGTCCAGGGGCGTCAGGTCTTCGTCGACGTCGGGGAGATTCTCTTCGAGTGGCTCCAGCGAGGCCAGCAATGCCAGCAGCCGGCCCTTGCGGACTGGCTCGATGACCAGGCGGTCGCCCTCTTTGCGCAAGATGGCCTCATTACCCTCAAGCTCGAACTCGCGGGGAATGCGCAAGGCCTGATTGCGACCATTGCGGAACAGCCGGACATGTCTTTCAGTTTCGGCCACAGTCCACCCTCCATCGAGGCATATGCCAACGCATATGTCAATAATCCGAGGTCGTCAATCCGGCCACCATGCTGTCCGCGAGTGCTCGGACGGCGGTGTGGTTCAGTCTGCCACCGCAGTCTCTGCGGCGAGGCGACATCTAGGCGTGGATTTGGGCGTCCGGCATCCGGCCCGCGACGCAGACCGCCATCACGCCGAGCGAGCCGAAACGCTGGCTGGTTCTTAGGCTGATTTCAGGCCGACCCTCGAGCTCCTCCAGCGACCACAACATCGCGAACCGTGGTGGTTGCTGCCGTGCGCAAGCGATGCCTGCTAGTGCCAGCATCCTTTCAGCTGGTTCTAGTTCAGTTCTGGAGTCGACAATGGCCAGTTTGAGTATAAGGAAACTCGACGATGAGACCCTGTCGCGCCTGCGGATCCGCGCCGCAAAGCATGGGGTGTCGATGGAGGAAGAGGCGCGGCCCGTCATAAAGGACGCGGTCAGCGCGCCAGATCGCTTAGGTGATCGGGCGCTGCGAATCTTTGGCGCCAAGCACGGTGTCGATTTGGAGCTATCTGAAAGGACACCGCACGAGCCTCTGGACCTCTCCGGATGATCTCGTTGGACACGAATGTCGTTTCCGAGATCACGACGACTCGCCCGGCGGAAGCTGTCGTGGCCTGGTTGAATGGGCAGGACTCGGAAAAGCTCTGCCTTGAAAAAAACTGGTGGAGGCGGCGACAGTCACATTGCTCAATCAATCAATGGCTTAAAATGCGAAATGCCAATTATGCCCCCACAGATACCCCCAGATCGATTCGGCTGAATTTCCCAGTGCATTCAAGCAGCCCGGTGCCCTAACTCACTGAGTTTCTCCAGCGTATCGGGAAACTCCCTCACCATCAGAATCAATGCAGCGGCTTGGGCATTGGGCCGCGCCCGTCCTTGCTCCCAGTTTTCGAGAGTACGCGTCGACACGCGCAGGCGGCGGGCAAACACGGCGCGCGAGACGTGCATACGTTCGCGCGTGTCGCGGATGAGATCCGCGTCCACCTCGAGGGGAGGTAGGTCCTTGACCTCATGCGAACGCAGGGTGATTTTTCCCTCGCGCTGCTGCTGCATGGCGTCGACGCCGTCGATCAGTTCATCGAACAACTTGCGCTTTTGTTTCATAGCTTTCGTCTCCTGGCTTCCAACTCGGCCTGGATAGCTTTCTTCAACACCTTCTTCTCTTCGGTTGTCAGGTCGGCGGCTTCACCCTTGTCATAGAGCGTGAATAACCAAACTTGGTGATCGGCCGACAGGTGGTAATAAATGACTCTCAATCCGCCTCGCTTGCCTTTGCCGCGACGAGTATCTTCCCAACGGACCTTGCGAAACCCGCCGGTGCCTGGCATCACGTCGCCCATTTCCGGGTTCTCGATCAACGCGCGCTGCAATTCCCGGTAGCTCTCGTCGGTCAGATAGTCGCTGAGGAGGCGCGTGAATAAAGGAGTCTCCAGGAAGACCAGTTTCATCAGCAAAGTATACGCAAGTTGCGTATGATATCAAGCTGAGGGTTCCGCGATGCGGTAGCCCATCGCGCGGTAGCCGCGCTGGCGTTTCTCCCACATCCGGAGCAGTGCCGGATGGGCGGTATCGACAAAATCGATGATCCGAACGTCGGTCTTGGCAGCGTGCTCTCGATGCAAGCGACCGGCGTACTGCTGCAACGTGCCTTTCCACGACACCGGCATGGCCAGGACTAGGGCCTGTTGATCTTTCGCCGTGAGGAGGTACAGGAGGCATGAAGGCCCGCTAAAATCGGTTTCGCCCGAAACCTAAACTAAAGCGAGCCAATCATGCCAAGACTGATGTTAACAGACGACGACTGGGACAAGCTCTCGGAATTGATGAAACAGACCGGGCGTGTCTACAGCAAGCCAGAACACCGAAGGACGCTGGAAGGGATCCTCTATCGGATGAGGAC
>JASJBY010000133.1 GCA_030066245.1 Gammaproteobacteria bacterium | reverse complement strand
GCTGACTGCAGTGCCTCCAGGCGCATCCGCATGCTGCCCGCGGTGCTCAGGCGCTGCGCCAGAGACAGGGCCACGTTCTCCAGGGCCATCCTGGTCCACTTGGCTCTGCCTCCGCGCGCCCCCCGGGCGACGCTGACCCTGCGCCCGGCGCGCTCACTCAACACGGCCGCAAGCGCGTCTGCATCTTCGATTTCATGACTGAGCAGCACGGCCGCCGGGATGGTGCGGTCCGTCCTGTCGGTCAGGTAGAACTGGGAAAGAAAAGCACCGAGAATCGTGCTTTCATCCGTATCGGCCGTGTGCTCCGGGAAAAAGGTCTGGTTGCCCAGGTGGCGTCCATCTCGAATGGAGAAAACCTGTATGCAGCCGATGCCGCCCTGGCAGGCCACGGCGATGACGTCGAAGTTGCCACTCCCTGACGTTATGTACTGTCGCTGTTGAACACGCCGCAAGCTGGCTATCTTGTCGCGCAGGTCCGCCGCCTTCTCGAACTGCAGCGCCTGGGAGGCCGCCTCCATGCGTTGAGCGAGTTCATCCACCACCTCACCGCTCTTGCCCTCCAGGAACATCACGGCATGCCGCACATCCTCGCGATACTCCTCTCTCGTTACAAGGTCCACACACGGCGCCGTGCATCGGTCGATCTGATATTGCAGGCAAGGCCGCTTACGGTTGCGAAAAAAGCTCTCGTCGCATTGGCGTACGCGAAACAGTTTCTGCAGCAGGTTCAGCGTCTCCCGTACTGCACCTGCTCCGGGATAGGGACCGAAATAGCGGCCCGGGCCGCGGCGCGCACCACGATGAAACGACAACACGGGAAAGGCATGTTCCGTGGCCAGATAGATGTACGGGTAGCTCTTGTCGTCCCGCAGCACGACGTTGTACCGGGGCCTGTACTCCTTGATCAGGTTGTTCTCCAGCAGCAGGGCTTCGCCCTCCGTGCGGGTGATGGTCACCTCGACACGGCGTGTGTGGTCCATGAGACTGCGGATTTTCGGGGAGACCTGGTTGCCGGGTCGAAAGTAGCTGGCGACCCGCTTCTTCAGGTTGCGGGCTTTGCCAACGTAAAGCACCGAGCCGTTCGCCCCCTCCATGCGGTACACGCCTGGCTTGGTGGTCAGGGTCCTGAGAAAGGACTCGGCGTCGAAATCGAACTCGGGTGTCGCCATCGCGGCTTGAGGGGACCTGCAGGCAGATAGATGGAACGCAGAATTATGGCACGCCTCGCCGGGCTCAAGCCAAGCACGGGCGGGAGGTGCTATTCACCCAGCGATCCTTTCCCCTTCTCCTGCCGGGAAAGACCAGGGCGCGGATTAGTTCACACGCCGCGCGCCCTTCCAGAGCAGAGAGCCGACCGCCGCGCTGTCGAGGGGCTCGGAGAACCAGAAGCCCTGGCCTTGGGGGCACTGAGCCTCTCGCAGCCAGAGCAGTTGCTCGCGGGTTTCCACACCCTCAGCGATGACGTTCATGCCCAGCATCTTGCCGAGGGCGATGATAGCCTTGACGATGGCATTGGTCTCCTCCGTCCTGAGCACGTTGCCGACAAAGGAGCGGTCGATCTTGAGCGAGTCATAGGAGAATCGCTGCAGATAGGTCAGAGACGAGTATCCGGTACCGAAATCATCCACGTGCAGCTCGATGCCTGCCTGCCGCAGGGCGCGGAGCTCCGCGAGGGCTGCCTCACGATGGTCGAGCATGGCGCTCTCGGTTATTTCCAGATGCAGGCACTCCGGGGAGAGCCCGCACTCCGTGAGCGCGGCGAGCACGCGCTCCGCCATACGGGCCTGCAGGAACAGCTTGCCCGAAATGTTGATGCTGACGCTGAGTGGCGGATGAGTGGGAAACCGATACTGCCATTCCCGTAGCTGGAGGCAAGCCTCATGCAGCCCAAGCCAGCATATGGGCACGATAAGACCCGTTTCCTCCGCCGCGCCGATGAACTGCTCAGGATGTAACAGCCCTCGCTCCGGATGCTGCCAACGCAGCAACGCCTCAAATCCGATAATCCGCTCGGTCGCAAGCGAAACGATCGGCTGGTAGTGCAGGACGAATTCTTGTCGCTCCACAGCCCGGCGCAGGTCGGTTTCCAGTTTGAGAACGGCCATAGCGCTCTGATGCATATCGCTGTCGAAGACCTCGGCAGCGACGTCTCCTGAGCGCTTGGCCTGATACATGGCCAGGTCGGCGTCGCGCAGCATCTCCTCGGGACGCTGGTAATGGGATGCACTGAGCGCAATGCCGATGCTGGCGGATGTGTACACTTCATGGCCGCCAATGGTGAACTCCCGCGCCAGCAGTTCGTGGATGCGCTCGGCGACCTGCTGCGCGTCGGCCAGGCCCTCGAGATCGTTCAGCAGAATGGCGAACTCGTCACCGCCGAGACGCGCCAGCGTGTCACCGGGACGAAGAAACTGCTGCAGGCGCTTGGCTGCAGCAAGCAACAGTTCGTCGCCGATGCTGTGGCCGAGGCTGTCGTTGACGTTCTTGAAACGGTCCAGGTCGAAGAACAAGACAGCGAACTGTTTGTCCTTGTTGCGGTGATAGCGTCGCAGAGCGATATCAAGCCGGTCCAGGTAAAGGGTGCGGTTCGGGAGCCGGGTAAGCGCATCGTGCATGGCGTCATGACGCAGCTGTGCCTCGGCCCGTTTCCTGGCGCTGATGTCCGTCAGTGAGCCCGCAATGCGATAGGCGGTCCCGGATTCGTCCCGAACCGCCAGCCCTCGACACAAGACCCACAGATATTGACCGGCCTTGTTTCTGACCCGATGTTCGTGTTCGAAATGGGCAACGCCGTGTATCAGGTGCTCGTTGAGAGCTGACTTCAGCTCGTCCAGGTCTTCCGGGTGCACTCTGTCGAACCAGTCTTCCAGTCGGTCGCGAAACTCGCGCGATTTGAATCCGAGGATGGCTTTCCAGCGCGGCGAGAAGTACACCACGTTCTTGGTCACATGCCAGTCCCACAACCCGTCATTCGCGCCCGCCACCGCCAGTGCGTAGCGTTCTTCACTCTCTCGCAGCGCTTCCTCAGCCCGCTGGCGCTCGATGGCATAGCGAATAGACCGGATGAGAAGCGCTGTCTCCACCTCGCGCTTGATCAGGTAGTCCTGGGCACCCAGGCGAACCGCTCGCGCAGCTTCGTTCTCGTCCTTGACATTGGTGAGGATGATTACGGGCAGCCAAGGTGCGACCCGGTGCAGCTCCTGAAATCCGATCAGGCCGTAACTGTCGGGAAGATTCAGGTCGAGAAGGACTACCTGGGGATCTGTCTCGAGCGCACGTTGCTTGGCCTCAGAAAGTCGCTGAGTGTGGTCGATTCGGAAGTCGCCGTCGTCGCTGGCGGTGTCCAGGAGTGCGCGAATGAGGTCCGCCTGAGCCAGGTCGTCTTCCACAAGCAAGACTCTGATAGCACCCCGGTTCATTGAAGCAGATTCGCTGGCGTCCTCATCCAGAGCATCTGGCAGCCCTTACTGGCGGCTCTTGGGGATGGTGAAGATGAACGTGGAGCCTTCGCCGGGACGAGATTCGACCCAGATGCGACCACCATGACGCTCCACGATGCGTTTGCACATAGCCAGACCGATACCGCTCCCCGGGGATTGGTCTGGCGTTCCAAGCCTATGGAACAGCGAGAAAACTCGTTTCTGATTATCTGTGTTTATTCCTATACCATTATCTTTTATAGCAAATTTCCACTCCTTTGCATCTTCGACGGCGCTGATATATACGCGCGGAGGCTCTTCGCCCCGGAATTTCACCGCATTGGCGAGCAAGTTCTGAAACAGCTGCACCAGCTGTTGCCGATTGACGGTCAGGGTCGGGAGAGAGATCCAGTGAATGCGGGCGCCGACGTCTTCGATCACGGCATGGAGGTGCTGAGCGGCGTCGTGCACCACGGCGCCCATGTCCACGGAGACGGGGTCGCTGTCGGATTGGCTCGCGCGCAAATAGCCGAGCACCGCCTCGACCATATCCGTCAGGCGCCGGCTGCCGCTCGTCAAATGGTCCAGGTAGCGTTTGGCGTCGGCGTCGAGCTGGTGCTGGTAGCCGTCGTGAAGCAGGCGGGCATACTGCCCCACCAGATGCACTGTGCCCAGGAGGTCGTGGGACAGTGCGTAGGCGAGTTCCTCCATTTCCTCGGCCGAGCGCTCCGGTCCCTCGGCTGCGCGCAAGGCCCGGACCGTCAGGTCGCCTACCGCTGTCTCGGAAGCCGTCTCGCCGGGAGCCGTGCCCTTTGCGAGATCTTCCGGTCGGGAGTTGACAAGGATTCTGATGCGCTCGGCGAACATCAATATACCGCCACTGGTCCTCGGCAGAATCTCAGTTGTCGCCAGTTGCTCTGCTGGCGGCCACAATGGCCCGTTCACCATCATGAACAGTCGGCACTCGGGATGATGTCGGCGGAGGGAGGCGATTACCTGGCCGGCCTCTGCCCAGGCGAGCTCGGCGCTCACCAGGGCTGCCGAGAATTCACCGCGACCCAGTGAGTCGGCGAAGCTCACGGCATTTCGGATCGCGTCCACCGGGCAGTGTGGCACCTGTTCACGCAGCACGAGCGATATGAGCCGGCAGTCGTCGGCATTGTCTTCCACAAGGAGGACTCGCTCCTTCCCACCCATGTCGGACCCCTTAGCCCGTGGGGGCCCGCCTTACGGTCAGCTCAACACCAGCCGCAGCAGGGTTTCGTCGAGCAAATGAGTGTTGCCGCCCCTTCCAGATGGTGCCCTGCGACCTGGGGTCTTCCCGTGGGATTCACCAGGCCTGTCGCCGCCGGGCGGCAGCCCACAGCCGTAGACGGACGCAAACAGCGCCCACGGAATTTTTTTTGGTTGCTCTTCCGCCAGCTAAAGTATCCGCCTATGGGCCGCGCCGATGTGTGACGCACGCCGCAATCAGCGCTGTGAAAGTGTGAACCGGCGCACAGTTCGGTGACGGCGGCCGGCTCAGGGCGTGCCGGCGCTGGGGCGGAGAATCTGTCTGGCTGCGTCGAACACGTCCTGGAACATGGCCGGCGTGAGTCGCCGCGTCTGGGTGTTGTAGCGGCTGCAATGATAGGAGTCCAGAAGCCAGCGGCCACGACTCAAGGGGTGGCGGTGGGCATGGGCAAAGGGTGAGTCAGAGAGCTTGCGGCCTTCGGCCCGCAGCACGGCCCGGTGGGCCACTGCACCGAGGGCCAGGATGACGGCGCCGTCCGGCAGGTCCTCGAGTTCCGCGCGCAGAAACCGGTTGCACGCCGTGATCTCGGCCCCCAACGGCTTGTTCTGGGGTGGCAGGCACTTCACCGCATTGGTGATTCGGCAGCCGCGCAGCTCCAGGCCGTCCTCCCGGTGGGTGGATGCGGGGCGGTTGCTATAGCCCTGCTGGAAGAGGGTGTCGTACAGCAGGATCCCTGCGTGGTCTCCGGTGAACGGACGGCCGGTGCGGTTTGCGCCGTGCATGCCCGGCGCCAGGCCGACGATCAGCAGGCGCGCATCCGGGTCACCGAAGGGCGGAACGGGCCGTGCGTGATAGTCGGGATGCTCGGCCCGGACGCGTTCCAGCAGCTCCGCGAGCCGTGGGCAGAGGCGGCAGGCCGGGTCGAAATCAGTGTTGTCGGCCCGGCGCATCTCCATCCGCTGCGCCCGGCTCGATGATGCCGTGTCGCAACGCCAGGTGGGTAAGCTCCACGTCGCTGTGGACACCGAGCTTCTTCATGATGCGGCTGCGATAGGTGCTGACCGTCTTCGGGCTCAAGAACAGCACATGGGCGATTTCCTGAATGCTGTGTCCACGGGTGATCTGTAGCAGCACCTGCAGCTCACGTTCGGACAGGCTTTCCAGAGCGTTGGGACCGCCCGAAAGGGTGCCGAGAGCGAGTGTCTGGGCAATATCGCGGCTGATATAGCGCTGCCCACGCTGGACCGTTCGGACAGCCAGCACCACGTCTTCGGCACTGCAGCCCTTGGACAGATAGCCCACCGCTCCCGCTTCGAGCAGACGTTTCGGCACCAGACCGTCCATGTGGACGCTGACGACGATAATTTTGAGCATGGGTTTCTGGCGCAGCAGCTTGCGGGTGGCTTCCAGCCCTCCCATCCCCGGCATGTTGACGTCCATCAGGACCACTTCCGGGTTGCTTATTTGGGCCACGTTGAGGGCCTCTTCGCCGGAACGCGCCTCCCCGACAACCTGGATTCCCTCGGTGTCCTCCAGTAGCCGCCGTATCCCGGTGCGTACCAGGTCGTGGTCATCCACCAGCAGCACGCGAATCATTGGAAAACCAACGCCCTCCTCGAAAGCCCTGAAGCCTGCCGGCGGCAGACCCCCGCCACGTTACCTGCCTATTCTCTCTGCCCGGCGGCGGCCGGTCCAGCCGACCTTTCACGCACGGCGCACCAGCCAGATGCCGCCCGTCCCTTGCGGCCGTCAGCGTGGCACTCCGGCCAGCCTGCGCAGCTCACGGCTGTCGCTCTCGAGCAACTCCGCGGCCTCTGCGAAAGGCAGTGGTTTGGACCACAGGAAACCTTGCACGAAGTCACAGCCCACTTCAGTCAGCGCTTCGAATTGCTCAACCGTCGACACGCCCTCTGCGATGATATCCATGTCGAGTTCCCGCGCAAGCCCGACAATGGCCCTGACCACCTGCAGGCTGCCCCGGTTTTTCACCATGGTCTGGACGAACGAGCGGTCGATTTTGAGGATGTCCAAGGGGAAGCGATGCAGGTAGCTCAGGCTTGAATAGCCGGTGCCGAAGTCATCGATTGCCAGGCTGAAGCCCAGCTTCTTCAGGTCTGCCAGCAGTCGAGCCGAAAGCTCGGGATTTTCGATGAGCAGACTTTCAGTGATCTCGAGCTGAACGTGCTCGCTGTCGACGCCGACCCGTTTCAGGACCTCCGCCAGTCGGCTGACCTCCTCGGTACCGTGTAGCTGTCGGGGCGAGAGGTTTACGCTTACGAACGGCAGCGTACCCAGACGGAAGCTTTGTCGGGCCTGCTCGTGGAAGCGGCTCAGATCTTCGCAGGCCTGCTCCAGGGCCCAGAGCCCCATGCCCTCCACGAGGCCCCGGTCTTCCAGCGCGCCAACGAACTCACAGGGCGGCAGCAGCCCTCTCGAGGGGTGTTGCCAGCGGATCAGGGCCTCGAATCCCGCCAGCTGATTGGTGACGCTCCGCATGATGGGCTGGTAATGAAGCTCGAACTCGCGTCGGTCCAGTGCGCGCTCCAGCTCCTCGGTTAGCTTGATTTGGTTTATGGCGTGGTGGCGGGTGTTCTCTAGAATCCAGTCACGCTCGTCGGCTTTGCTGCTGGTCTCTTCCTGGCTGCGTTCCTTGTGTGCCAGGGCATGCTTGAGGCTCCAACGGAAGCGCTTAAGAATCACCCGAAGCAGAAGCGCAAGCAATGGGTCTGCCTGCTCGATCTTTCCCTGCAACCGATCTCTGGAGATGGCTACGACCTCGGTCTCTTCGAGCGCGGTAGCCGTCGCCGTCCTGCTCTGGTTGTCAATGAGAGCCATCTCGCCAAACAGCTCACCGGGTCCAAGCACGGCGATGACAAGCCCCTGACCACCCTTCATGGCGGAGATCTCAACCCGACCCCGTTCGATCAGGTAGGCGTGACGACCGGGGTCGCCTTCTCGAAAAATCTGGGTTCCTGCGGAGAAGATGTTGCGCTGGGACGATTCTTCAGCCACGCGACGTCTCCACGCGCCGCGCCGCGAGCTGGCGTCGACCCGTCCGAACAACCATGCCGAAGACCGTTTTCACTCGGATGTGTCTGTTATATATCTGTTTCTTATTTGCGCACCGCCCTGTCCAGAGCACTGCTGCCGAGACCTCGCCAAGGCCGGCCTGCGAAGCGCAACGAGCCCGCCTGGCGCGAGCCCAGTCTCTCCCAGTAAGTGTCGGCATACCAGGTCGGACCCTTGAGCCGCCAACACCTGAGGACCCCTGGCCGGGCGCGTCCGTGGTCGGTTGAGCATTCGCGGTGGTGGCTGTACCAGCACGAGCCGCCGGGACACGCCGTGAATACCTCTCAGTGGGACCGTCGGCCGCTATCCCTGCGGCCGACGGTCCCGGCCACTCACTCCGGTTCGGCCCTGATGGAACACCAATGTGGCCGGGCGTGGGTCAGGGTCGTGCCGCGTCTCGAATAGTGACCAGACCGCAGCAGCAGGGCCGGTCCTGAGTGTGGGAAGCTAGCCCGGATTGCTCACCGGGATTCGGAATCTTGGGTCGCTCTGGCACAGCAGATTGGCCGATCGCCCGCAGGGGCATAGCTGTAGCTATGGTGAGGCGAAAGAGAGTAAAGGTCCGGTGGACCTTTACGCCGCCGAACGGGTTGCCCGTCGATGGGCAACCCTGGACCATCTAGCGTAGCGGGAACGCGAAGCCCGGATGGAAGGGGGACCGGTCAAGATGCAAAGCCAGAGTGGGCCAAGAACCGAATAGGACGGATTGTTCAAAAGGAAGACCGGCTCGGCGAAGCCAGTCTGTTGACTCTGCCAACAGAATCTGCGGCCCAAGGTCCGCCTGGTGAGAAATCCGGGCTAGATCCCGGCCCCCGTGCAGTTGCTGAGGTCCAGGCGCGGTGGGTTGGTGGAGAACACGAAAGGCGACGTCTTCTCAAGCGCGCTGAGGCCCAGAATCAGACGGGTCTTGCGCGGAAAAACGGCGGCTTCGATGTTGTGTAACACGCAGGTGTTGCCAAGCGTCAGGCTGCTGACCCGGTAGATCGGGATGGTGCGGCGGGTGCCGTCCGCCATCATGCCCGTTAGCTCGGTGACAAACTTGGCAAGGCCGGCCGACTGCAGCACCGCCAGCGTCTCTTCGTTGATGGTGGTGTAGCCGGCCCCGGTATCCACCATGAACTCGACCGCGCCGAACCCGGTTATCGACCCCTGGACATAATAGGTCGCTGTGCCCTTTCGGGACATGGGTATGGATGTTTCGAACTCGCCGGCAGGTGAAGCGAGTGCCGCCGTTAACAGTGCCGTGGTCAAGACAGCCCGCGTGCATGATCCAAGAAGTCGTTTAGTCACTTCTGCGGAGTTCCCTGTAACAGTGGTATTGCCGGCCGCTGCTGAGCAGCGTCAGCCGACGCCGAGTTGATATGCATATCGGTCGCTGAAGCAGAAGCTTTACGGGCCAAGGTTGTGGTGTACCGGAGCCCGCGGGTGCTGCCCCACGGGAAGCAACTGAAAAGAAACCCCGCCTTGGCGGGGTGATTGGGGAATTACGGCTTGTTGGGGAAGTTTTACGTTAACGTCGAATCATTTCAGCCTGATGACTGGCTGGCCCACGCCTGGCACCCCCCTTCAAGGACTCTCCGGGCGGGCCGTACATGGCGGGCAGCCTTAAGTCTGGCAGGGCCGGGCCGATCTCTTTCGCGATGGATGCCGCTGGCAATGCCGCTCCTCCGCATAGTGAGCGGCGTCGAGAGCGAGGCCTTCTGAACAGCCTCCCAGCGAGCGAAAACGGCGCCCGCCGGCAGAGCAAACCGGTTTGGGGGGCGACGGAGACGGACTGCAGATGGAAATGTCGACCAAACCCGTTGCGCAGCACAAGCCTGGGTCCGACGCTGAGAGCGTCAGCCCCCAGACGCCGTGGGCCTCCAGGGACCTGCGTGGGGCGCGACTAATCGGCGAAGATTTGTCGGGCCTGGACCTGTCTGGCTTCGATCTGTCGGGGGCCGATTTGAGTCGCGCCAACCTTGCAGGCGCCCGGCTGGTGGGCGCGCGACTGGTGGACGCCGTACTGTTCGAGGCGGATCTGACAAACGCCGAGATGTTCTCCGCAAACCTCGCGGGAGCAAACCTCTCCGCGGCTCGGGCCGAGCATGCAGGCCTGGAGTCGGTGGACCTCACAGGCGCGACGCTGTTCGATGCCGACCTCGGCCGCGCGGCGCTTAGCGGGGCGCGAATGGCAGGCGCGGATCTTCGTGCGGCGAAGCTTGGAGGCGCGCTGCTCCGGGGCACCGAGCTGCGGAAGGCGGATCTAACCCGCGCAAGCCTGCGTGAGGCGGATCTGGAAGCCAGCGACGTGGCGGAAGCTTCCTTCGTGGAGGCCGACCTGCGGGACGCTCGGGTGCGTGGCCTGAAGAGCTTTGGACGCGCCAACTGGGTCGGCTGCGATGTGTTCGGGGTCAACTTTTCCGGCTCTTACATGCTCCGGCGTGCCATCGAGGACCAGAACTATCTGCACGAATTCCGGAACAAGAGCAAACTGAACGCTGTGCTCTATTGGCTTTGGTGGGCCACTTCTGATTGCGGCCGGAGTTTCCTGCGTTGGGGCTCCTGGATTGTTTTTCTCGCGGTGATTTTCGCCGGCCTTTTTGAGCTCGTGGCGCTGGATTACGGTGAGCACCGCACGCCCCTTTCCTCTCTCTACTACAGCGTGGTCACGCTTACGACCCTGGGCTACGGCGACGTCGTGCCTGTATCGCTCTGGGCCCAGATCCTGGCAATGGTGGAGGTCGTGCTGGGCTATGTCATGCTTGGCGGCTTGCTCAGCATCTTTGCAAACAAGATGGCGCGCCGGGCGGAATAGAGGTGTATCCAAGGTGTTGAGTCTATTTCGCACAAAGCGTGCCGAGCGGGGTGCCGATCTGCATCCGGTCGTTTCCAAGTACGAGTTGCCCAGCTTTCCTGCCCTGATCCTGCGAGCCCTGGAGAAAGTGCGGGACGAGAACGCTGCGTTGTCCGAGATCGCAGAATTGGTGTCGGCGGACCCAGGGCTCTCCGCACGCCTGCTCAGAACGGTCAATTCCAGCGCCTACTGCCTGAGGCATAAGGTCCAGAGCATAGCCCACGCCATTTCGTTGCTCGGGCGCGGTGCCCTGGAGTCCATGCTGGTGGCCATGGCCGTGCAGCAGATTCTGCCGCGGCCCACAGCCGCGGAGTTCGACCCCGTGCGCTTCTGGAGGACGGCCGCCCGGCGGGCCTCGGTGGCGCGGGCCGTCGCAGATCACGTGGACCCGTCGCGGCGCTCGGAGAGCTTTACTGCCGGGCTGCTGCAGGACATGGCTATCCCGGTCCTGCTGCTGGCGCGCCCTCATGAATACGTCCCGCTGTTGCGGCGATGGTATGCCGGGGATGGCGATCTGGTGTCCCTGGAGCGTGACGCATTCGACTGGGATCATGGACAGGTGGCCCGGCAGATGTGCGACGAGTGGTCATTCCCCGAGGTCATCGCCGCGGCGATTGGCGCTCATCATGAACACTGGACTCCGGACGTGAGTGTGTTGCCCGCCGTTCATCTGGTGGCACCCCTACATGAGACGCAGGATGAACCGGGGATTTCGCAGGTGTTGGAGATGGGCGAGAGCCTTGGCCTGGCGGCCGACCAGATGCAGTCCTTACTCGACGCCAGCTTCGACGAGGCAGACGAGATCGCTCAGCTATTTGCCTGAGCCTTAGGTGCCAATCGCCGCGTCCACGGTAGACGCGGCCTGACCCTCCCTGTCAGTGGACGTTTCCCCCGCTGGCGCTCTCCTGCGCTTCGGGCTTCACCTCCGGCGTCGGATCTTGCCCCGGAGCCTGGTCAGTCGACGCCTCTGCCGCCTGAGCTGCCGCTTCCGTCGTTCGCTGCGCTACCTGCGAAAGATTGCGTAAGGACTGCAGGTGCTGGTACACGAGCTCAAGCTCGTCGCTCCTGGCGAGCTCCGCCAGCTGCTCACCTGACAGTGCCTTCAGCTTCTGTCGGTTAACCGCCAGAAATCCCGCCAGCAGCGCCTGTTCGCCGCTACCCAGGGTCAGCTGGGCCTGCATGGGCTCGAGAAGCTCCAGAGCCCTGAGCTTCTCGCAGAAGAGTTGGGTGCGCCTGAATTGGGCCTGATAGGACTTCAAGAACTCCAGAACGCCGCGCAGATATTGAGTTTGCGCGCCCTCTGCGTCGAACAGACGCTCTCCGCGCCCCTCCTGGTTACAGCCTTTGAACTCCTCGTCTATGCAAAGCGCGAAACTGTTGCCGTCCTCACTGCTGGAGAACACGAACGGATAACGACGCAGGAAAGCCGGCACGTACTTGGCCTGCCAAGTCCCCGTGTCCGACAGATAGCGGTTCTCCCTTTCCCTGACACCAAGAATGACCACCGGCATCACGGCTTCATCCCTGCCGGCGAACACGACCGGATACTCGGGCGCGGCGCTGGGAAACTCTATCGCCATCAACGGCACGGAGTTCACGTGCTTCGCAAACGCGTAATCGGCGCCCGCTTTGACGGACCAGTCACCATGTCGTTGCTAGGAGACCGGCACTGCCCGTTGGTAGATGAGAAGCTGGGTTGTCATGGTGGTCGTTACCTTTTGGATAGCATTGAGTGAACCAATCTGCGCTCGGCACTCCGGTACCGAGCGGAACGCTCGTGACGAGGCTCCAGGGCATGCGACCCTCAGGACCGCTCCGACCGCCGAGCACCGCAGAGTTTTAAGTCAGTGGAACCTGTATCGGCGCCCGGGCTAGGGCGAGGACCGGGCACGCTTGGCACGCTGACGGCATCGGGCCGAACAGTATCTGGCATCGTTGCGCTTCGCCTGGAATACCTCGCCGCACTCCGCGCACGTGGGTTCGTACCTGTGAGCAGCAGCTTCGGCCTGCCGTACCCGGCGTCTGTAAAGGGTCCTGCACCCTTCCCCGCAATAGGCCCGGGGCAGCTGGTAGCGCCTGTGCCAGTACATGGGGCGACTACAGCCGCGACAGGGCTGACCGTGGTACTCGTAGCTTCGGTGTTCCTCGAAGGTCTCGGGCCGGTACGCCGGCAGGGCGTCGTCTACGTCGCGGCCGTGCTCGAACTCCGCCTCTTTGCACGCCTGACAGAATACGCCGTAGGTCCATCCCCGGCGGTGTCCGATGGCGTCGAAGACGGCCCGGAGCTTCTTCAAGCTGGCTCGCTTCTGCTCGCTGAGTGAGTCTTCGTAGGCACTGCGTCGGGCATGCTCCACAGGATCCGCCGGCCACGGCGCAAAGAAACCCACCTGGAAATGAATCGGCTGCCCAGGCGGAACCAGCTTCCGGCAGCCGTTACATCTGACCGGATGAGGGTGCTGTCTCGTCTTCGTTGCCATGCTAGAAACCGAGCGTACCTGATGTCACAGATATTTTACAGCTGTCGCGGGAGGCGCGTAAGTTAAGTGTGACAAAGCCGCGCAGGTGTCACAACGGTTGTCCGATATTCGCGGTAGGGGCGGCCGCGACCAGAAACGGAGTAGACCCGGTTAGCCGTCTCAGCTGCAGTGCTTTAGGGTATCCAAGCTCATCGGCCGCAAGAGGCGGTCATGTGCGCAGGAGGGCTGTGTGGCGGAGAGGGAGGGATTCGAACCCCCGGAGGCTCGCGCCTCAACGGTTTTCAAGACCGCCGCTTTCGACCACTCAGCCACCTCTCCTCA
>JASJBY010000132.1 GCA_030066245.1 Gammaproteobacteria bacterium | reverse complement strand
CGGGTTGCCCATGGATGGGCAACCCTGGACCATCTAGCGTAGCGGGAACGCGAAGCGCGGATGGAAGGGGGATCGGTCAAGATGCAAAGCCAGAGTGGGCCAAGAACCGAATAGGACAGGCTGTTCATAAAACAGTCTGGCTCGATGAAGCCAATGTGTTGAGTTTGCCGACATAATCTGTGCTCCGGGGTCCGCCTGGTGAGGAATCCGGGCTAGGCTGAAGCCCATCGACTGCCCGGCATTGACGCCCGCCGGCTCCCGGACCCTCGGATGTGCGGCGGGCGAATCGTATTGCCACGAACCATCCTGTCGACAAGGGTCAAATTTTCGACTGGATGCACGACCGGATGCGCTTGGGCAAACGTCCGAATGCTGACGCATGGGGAGTCCTGGATGAACAAGAGTGCGGTTGTAATTGCCTTGGGACTGTTGGGCGCGGCCACTGCCGGCAGCGCAGACTTGGACGCGGCGCCCGTCAGCAAGAGCGTTCCCGAGGCCGACGGCTGGCGCATGGAAACCGTAGTGAGCGGTCTGGATCACCCTTGGTCCGTCGCCTGGCTGCCGGACGGCTCGGCTCTGGTAACAGAGCGAAGCGGGCGTTTGCGGGTTGTCCGCGACGGCAAGCTCGACCCGAGGCCCGTTTCCGACCTGCCGCCGATCTTGGCGTCGGGACAGGGTGGGCTGCTGGACGTGTCCGTGCACCCGGACTTTGCAGACAACCGCTACGTTTACTTGACTTTCTCCACTGGCACCCGGAGCGCCAACCGAACCGCACTGGCCCGGGGACGCTGGGACCGCGGCGCCTTACGGGATGTGCGGGTCATCTTCCGCAATGCCGACGCCAAGTCCGGCGGCCAGCACTTCGGCTCGCGCATCGTCTGGCTGCCCGACAACAGCCTGCTGATGAGTATCGGCGACGGCGGCAACCCGCCAACCAGTTTCCGGGGTGCCAACATCCGCGATCAGGCCCAGAACCCAGGCACCCATTTCGGCAAGGTGCTGCGCTTGAACGACGACGGCACCCCACATCCCCAAAACCCCTACGCAAGTCGTCCGGGCGCCAAACCCGAGGTTTGGAGCATCGGTCATCGAAACATCCAGGGCATGAGCCGCGATCCGGAAAGCGGCCGCGTCTGGGCCACTGAGCATGGCTCCCGCGGCGGTGATGAGCTGAACGCCATCGCCGGCGGTGAAAACTACGGCTGGCCTGCGGTCACCTACAGTGTGGAATACTGGGGACCCCGGATTTCCCAGGAAACCAGCCGGCCGGGCATCGTCGAGCCCAAGCTGGTGTGGACACCCTCCAAAGCCCCAAGCGGGCTGGTTTTCTACACTGGGGACGTGTATCCGAGCTGGAAGGGCAATTTGTTCAGCGGCGCGCTCAAGTTTGGCGAGGTCAGGCGCATTGAGCTGAACGGCGAGCAGGTAGTGAGCGAGGAGAAGCTGACCATAGGCCGTCGCGTGCGGGATGTGCGCCAGGGGCCGGATGGTTATCTATATGTGCTGACGGACGAGTCTAACGGCGCTTTACTGCGCATCGTTCCCACCACCAACTGACGTTCCCTGCCACTCCCACGGCGGCGTCGGGTTCGACTCCGCCCAGAGCCCGCGCTGAGCCCCACGGGCCTCCGCTTCCAGCCTCCGAAGCGGAGAAGTTGCCGGCGCCGTCTGCGCCGCCCAGGCAAAGCCCTGCCGGACCAGCTCCGCGTTCACATGCACCTGGTCCCGATAGACGTCGGCGGCCATCCATCCACTGCGGAGCGAGCCCACCTGGGCCACCCGCACTTTACGCCCGCTGAGCAGACGCCGCAGCGCGTGTTGCGCGGCCGTTGCAAACGGCTGCCCCGTCCGGGGGGCGCGGATGCCCGCCAGGCGCACCCGAAAGGTGCGATGGCGAGTCCTCACCAGCAGCTTCTCCCCGGCGCTAACCCGCATCACGGTGCCATGATAGACGGCTTCCTCCGCGCGCACCGACAGGAGCCACAGGGCAGCCACGACAAGAATCATGGTCGCGAGCGCCTTAAGCTGGCGTCGCGATTTCGGGGAGTTATGCCTGCGCATGCCGCAACTCACGGGCGGCAGGTGGTGGCTCATTTCACACGGCCGGCCTAAAGCGTCGGCACACGCGGCCGCTCCGCTCGGGTGTAGGTCTCGCGCAACGACGCTGAGACAGCGCTCCAGGGGGCATCGATGGCACACAACCGCACAGACGCCAGCCTGCGGCTCGCAGGCATTCCGACGGAATCGGTCGAGGAGACCAACCACAAGCTGGCCCTGCGCTCAGCTTCCGTGAGAACCCATGTGGCCATGGTCGCCGAGCTGCGTGCCCTGCAGGCTGCCGCGAGGACGTCCGGAGCGGCGGCGGACTGGCAGGCCGTTCTCGACAAAATCGGGGAATGTCGGAATTACATCCTGGCCCACCGCCAGCTGCATCCCAACGTCCTCCAGCACATGGACGATTACGATCTCTATCACATGGAAGCCGTCGACGGCTTGCGGCAAGGGGACCCTTAGGCGCAGGGCTCACAGCGGATACCAGGTCTGGTCGGTTCGCGGCGGCAACAGGCGCCGCAATTCCTGGAGATGCTTGCGGGACGACTCGGCCAGAGGCTCCTCCTGCTCCAGCACGTCTGCCATTTCCGCCTCGACCCGTTCCGGATCCTCGCCGGCCTCCATGCGTCGCAGTGCCTCCTCCATGCCGGCCCCGAGGCTCAGGCCGCTGGCACCGAACAGCTTACGCATCATCCCCGCCGCCGCCCGGGGATTGGTCTCGTCGATGCCATGGAGCTCTCCCGCCATGGACGTCAACGCCCGCTCCAACCTGGATTCATCCAGATCGGGCACAAGGTTCTTCTGGAGTCCCCTGGAGATGGCAAACGTGGAGGCTTTTCGCTCCAACTCCGGGCGACCGCAGGTCGGACACGCGGGTCGTCTTTTCGTGTTCACGCCGCGTGAGAAGAAGTTGTAGATGGCGTGGCAGTCTGCGCAGTAGAACTCGTAGACAGGCATGGACTTAGGGAAGATTCAGAGGCGTTTCGAGGTCAGGAGGAGAGCGTACCCACGTCACCCGCCCACATCAAGGGCGTTCACTGACGCCTGCCCCGTGGCCAACGGTCGATACGCGCAGGCACGACGGCGCCCCTCGCCGGCCTGCTACGCCCCCGGCGCACCGGCGGTCGGCACCAGACCCTCGAACGGCATGTGAATGTAGTCGACCACCAGGGTAAAGCGCGGCGGTACCGAGTCCTTGACCCGGAACTTCATCCAGGCGACATGGGATTCCTCGGGCGCCAACTTCCGGCAGGTATGAGAGCCGCTCCAGTAGGCGCCGGCTACCCGACTGTTGATGAGACCGCCCGAGTAGGTGGACGTACCCCACTTGGTCCCGGTCTGCTCGTCTATGATGTAGCCACCCAGCGAAGTGAGGCAGAATTCAGTCGCCTCGACGGCGGCATTTCGGTAAAGCAGCTCGATGGTCAGGATGGCACCAACCTGTTCCGATCGCGTCACGGTGGCCACGATGCCGTCCCAGAAAGTGCGGCGCCAGCCGGCGGGCGGGGGCTGCGGCGACTGGGCCTGGCGCTGAAGCTCGGTCAGGTTGTGCCGGGTCGCGGCAAGTGTCTGGGGGTTGATGGCCTGGGACGCCTCCGTCTGCTCGAACGCCATCCGCGCTTTGTCGAGCCGACCAGCCGCTGTATAGGCGGCCCCCAGGTTGTTCAAAACGGCAGGAACCGGAGCTGCCTCCGCCGCCGCCTCCAGCAGTGGTGTGGCGCTTTGCACCTGACCCGCCTCGATAAGCTGCATGGCCTCCTCGAGCATCTCGGAGACCTGGGCCGCTGCGTCGCTGCCCAGGGAGTCCTCGACTTCCTGAATCACCAGGCTGAGGCGATTGTAGGCGACGTCGCCGTGGACGTTGCTGGTGACCTGAGTGCCGCCGTAGTTGACGTAGGAGACACCCGACAGGGTCGGGGCTTGTGGGGACGTCCGGCTTTCGCCGCCCGCCAGGAGGGTCGCAACGGCTCCGATAACCGCCACGGTAATCGGCACCGCGGCGGCGCCAATCCACCACCACTTGCGCGGGGTCTCCATCGCCACCCTCCGTAGCCGGTGACGTGCATACCCTTGGGCGCTCTGGTTTATAGTGTAGTCAGGGCCGAGGTGGACCGTCTCCGGGACTTCAGTTCAGCGCCGTGTCCTTCCAGTACTTGGTGCCCTTGACCGTGGCCTGCAGGGCCAGGCCGCTTTCCGTGAGCTGATAGACAGTGATTCCGTCCAACAGGACCTCGCCGCCGACCGCGCCGCCTTTGTCGCCCGCTTTCGCCGCGGCATCCGCGTGAGCGCCGAACTCCCAGCCACTGGCGATGAACCGTTGCATCGTCTCGCGATCGTGGAACACGAACACGGCGCGGAAGTCTTTCACCCCCAGTCCAAAGCCCAGGCCGAGTTCACCCATCTTCATGAAGGTGTGACGGCCGGTCTTATTGTCCTTCACCACGCCTTCGCCGCCGCTCACGCTGGCCAGAATGACATTCACGCTGGCATTGCTGAACACGGCGTAGCCGGGGGCCTTGCTGATCTTCGGGCGCGCATCGGGGTGGACTTCGTAGAGCGCCGAAAGCACCTCCCGCTGCATGTCCAGGATCGCCTGGCGCTTCTCGTCCCTCGTGGCAGCGCCTGTGGTCGCACACCCGCTGACCAGGACCGCCAAGGCTAACGCCCACGCCGAGATAGTTGCCTTGCGCATGTCTGCACCTCCGTATGCAATCAATCGGCCCTCTGCACCACGCAGGCAGGCCACGGGGATCTTGTCGGCTCGCCGGGACGGCCCTTGAACGACGCGTCGCTGCGCGCCCCGGTCCCCCGGGAGGCGGGCGGCGGCAGGGCCCTGCGTGTATGCTGTGCACAGAGTTCACCCAGCGGAGGCACAGGGTGCCGGTTTTCCAAAGCAGGCTCACCCGCCGTGATTTCCTTCAGGTTTCGGGCGCTGCCCTGCTGGGCGGGGGGCTCTCGACCGCCGCGCCGGGGCGGGACCGGGCGTCCCCCGGCGTCGCAGACCCGGGCGGGCCTCAGGATGTGGAGGTGGACGATCCGACCCAGCTGTCGACCCGTCGGCTGGCCGAGGCCATTCGTCTGCGGCAGGTCTCCTCCCACGAGGTTGTCTCAGCCTACCTGGCCCGCCTGGACACCGTTAACCCCTGGCTGAACGCGGTGGTGCAGCGCACCGCCGAGTCCGCCCTGGAGCGCGCCCGCGCCGCCGACCGCAAAGTAACGCGAGGCGCCCGGCGTGGGCCGTTGCACGGGGTGCCCATGACCATCAAGGATTCCTTGGACACGGCTGGCGTTATCAGCGCCTGGGGAGTCCCGGCGCGCAGCGACTTCGCGCCGCCGGACGACGCGACCGTGGTGGCCCGCCTGAGAGCCGCCGGAGCGATCCTGCTCGGCAAGACCAATACCCCGGAGCTGACCTACTCCTTCGAAACCAACAGCCCGGTCCACGGCGCCACCAACAATCCTTACGATCTGGACCGCACATCGGGGGGCAGCAGCGGCGGCGCCGCGGCTATCGTCGCCGCCAGCGGCTCACCTTTCGACATCGGCAGCGACACCGGCGGCAGCGTGCGCGTGCCGGCCCATTGCTGTGGTGTGGCGGGCATCAGTCCCACCACGGGGCGCGTGCCGCGCACCGGCAACGCCATCCCGCCGGGCGGCCTGCTGGATCCGCTCACCCAGATTGGCCCCATAGCCCGCCGGGTCGATGATCTGGGTTTTCTTTTGTCCCTGATAGCCGGTCCGGATGGCCGGGATCCATCGATCGCGCCAGTGCCGCTCGGCGATCCGGCGCGCGTGGAGCTTGCTGGCCTGCGGGGGGCGTTTCACACGGACAACGGCATTCGGTCTCCAACCAAGGAGACGGATCTCGCGGTGCGGACAGCCGTGGAGGCACTGGCGCGCGCAGGCGTGGATTTTGACGAGCGCAGACCACCGGGCATCGAGGAAAGCCTGGAGATCTTCCTGGGGCTTTTCAAATGGGACGGCGGCACCTATCGACGGCGGCTGCTGGAGCGAGCCGCGGCACCCACCAGCGTGGAGCTGCCTCGGGCGAGCGCGGCACAGCCCATATCACCCGCAGCGCTGACCCGCCTGATAGAGCGCTGGGATCGCCTCAGAGCCGGCCTGCTCGGCTTCATTTCCGGGCTGGACCTTCTGGTCTGTCCCGTGAACGCCTACCCGGCGCTCCCCCACGGCAGCTTGGCCGACAATCTGGATGCGTTCAGCTACACCATGACCTACAGCCTGACCGGGTGGCCCGTGGTGGTGGTACGCGCCGGCGAATCGCCGGAGGGTCTGCCTATCGGCGTCCAGATCATCGCCCGGCCGTGGCGCGAGCACGTGGCCCTGGCCGCCGCATCAGGCGTGGAAGCCGCAACCGGGGGCTGGCGCCCGCCGCCCCTGTGAACCAACCGCAGATCACTCCCCGGGCAGGGCGCGCAGAAAATCCAGGTAGCTGTCCTGGTCCCAGGGGCGACCGCCCAATGCCAGGTAGCTAACCCGCCCCCTGGGGTCGACCAGAAAGCTGGCCGGCAGACCCCTGGGCTGCCACTGTTCGGTCACAAGGCCGTCGCTGTCCATGAGGGTGGTCAGTGCCGGCGCGACGATGCCCAAAAAGCTGAAAACTGCATCCTCGGTCTCCGCGGTGTTGACCAGGACAATGGCCAGGGCGGAGTCGCGCAGCGAGTCCGACATGCGCTGAATCGCCGGCATCTCTTTGCGGCACGGCCCGCACCAGCTCGCCCAGAAGTGCACGAAAACCCAGCGACCGCGCAGCTCCGTCAAATCGAAGGCCTCCCCGTCCAAATCCGCGAGTCTGAGGGGCGGGGCGGCATGACCGTCCACTGGAATAACGCCGCCCGGCAAGCCGGTCTGTCCGGCGAAAGCCAGACCGCCTGCTAACAGCGCGGCGTAGACAAGCTGCCTCATGACCGCGATCAAGGCGAATCGTCTTTGGCGCAGCGCACGTTTTCGATACGCATGGTGCGCATCGGACCCTGTTTCTGAGCACCGGTCGCGAAACGGGCCTCGACGGCGAAAGGGATGTCGGTCGCGGGCAACGTGACATTGCCTCCCACGGGTTCGTCGGCCTGAAGGTCCCTCGACTCAGGCAGCAAGGTCCAGCGAAAGGTGGACCGGTTGGCCTGGGGGAGGACCAAGCGACGCCAGCGACTGTCCCAGTCGGATCTGCTCAGACGCTGAAGCTCCCGAGTGCCGGCTAGGAAGCGCCAGCTGTGCAGCTCCAGCCAAACCACCGTGGGGCTCCGATTATGCATCCGGACGGTGAGAAAACAGGATCCCCGCAACGCCTCCAGAGCGCGCTTCGGAAAGCCCCTTGCCTCGTAGAAGCCGGCGACCTGCCGGGGCGAACGGGGATGAAGCTGAGCGCTGAACATATCGTTCTCGAATACCAGGGGCACCTGCGGCTCGCCTGCGTGCACATGAGCAGGTCTGCCTGCCAGGAGCAGCAACACCGTGCAGAGCGATGCGATAGAGGTCGCCGTGCCGGCGGAAGAGCACATGGGGGTGGGGAATGGTGATCAGTGAGTAGTGAGTAGCAGAGGATGCCTTGGCGTGCGCAGATGTCAATGGCTTAGCTCGCTTTCCGACGGGCTTTCGCGAGGCAGGCAGGGAGGGCGGCCCGGCTACCGGGCTCTGGCAAATCGAAGTGTGTGAACGCTTACTTACAAGCTAACCCGCAGCCTCCAACTGGTCGCCGGTCTGTCCGTAGCGGCGCTGCCGGCCCGCGAACCACGCCAGCGCCTGCTCGTACTCCGCGCGCGTGAAGCTCGGCCAGAGCGTGTCCGTGAAATAGAGCTCGGCGTAAGCCAGTTGCCAGAGCACGAAGTTGCTGATCCGGTTCTCGCCGCCTGTGCGGATCATAAGGTCCACCGACGGCACATCAGCGAGGGCAAGCTCGGCGTCGACGGCATCCTCATCGATCTCATGAGCGGCCAGGCAACCCTCGGCGACCCGCTCGGCGAGCCGGCGCGCCGCTTCGGCGATGTCCCAACGGCCACCGTAGTTGAGGGCGATGCGCAGCTCGAGCCGCCCGTTCGCCGCCGTCAGTTGTTCAGCGTGGTGCAGGCGATTCTGCACTGAGAAACTCAGTCGCCGGCGCTCGCCGATGATGCGCAGCCGGACCCCGCTCTCGTTTAGCGCCGGAAGCTCGGATTCGATGACGTCGCCGATAAGCTCCCAGAGCAGGCGGACCTCCTCGGGGGGACGGCGCCAGTTCTCACTGCTGAAGGCAAAAAGAGTCAAGGCCTGGATGCCCAGCTCCGAGCTCGCCTCGACGAGCTCGCGAACGGGCTGGATGCCCGCCCGGTGTCCGGCGATACGCGGCCAGCCACGAGCGCGGGCCCATCGACCGTTGCCGTCCATGATGATGGCAACGTGGCGCGGCAATCGCCGGTCAGCACAGTCGTTTGACATACCGCAGAACCTCAACAGGGGGACTCTGAGTCAGTCGGCCCCGCTGGCGACAACTTGAGGGGGACTGCCTACGGCAGCCCAAGCTCATTGCGCATCACGGTTATTGCTTTCAGCGTGAACACAACGGTAGCCAGGCCGAGACCCATTATGACAAGCGCCATGAAATGCCAGACTGCCTGTCTGGCGCGAGTCATCAACCGGCGCCACCAGCCCATGCCCGGCGTAGGGGCGGGGATCGCGCCGCTGAAGCCGTAGCCGAAAACGGTGAGGCAGAGCAGCCACAGGCATACCAGCAGGGGTAGCAGCAGGCGGGTTTCCTGGGCGGCGGCGTCCACGTCGAGAAGCGCCGCTGCAAACGCGGCTGCGCTAAGCGCTACCCCGACCAGGAGCAGCCTGCGCACGCCGAAAAGGGCCTTACCAATGCGACCGTACAGCTCCAGCATTCCGCTCAACCATGACTCCTCACAAGCCAGGCAAGGCGCTGTTTTTCGTCAAGAAAGCGCTACTCGATTTCACCATGGCCTATATTAAGAGGGTGATACTAACAGCAACGACGGAGGAGTGGAGATGATTCTGAACCATGTGTGGGGGCTCTTTTCTCACCCGCAACAGGAATGGGAGTCTATTCGAGACGAGCCCTGTACGGTCACCATGTGCTACGTCAGGCATGTGCTGATTCTGGCGGCAGTACCGGCCATCTCGGCGTATATCGGCGCCGTTCAGGTGGGTTGGAGCGTCGGCGCCGAAGAGACCACGAAACTCACCGCGTCCAGCGCGCTGCCCATTGCCATTGCTTTCTACCTGGCGATGTTGGCGGCCGTGTATGTGGTGGGTCGGCTGATTCACTGGATGTCCCAGACTTTCGGCGCACAGACCACGCTGGCCCAGTCGGTTGTGCTCGTCACCTACACCGGCACCCCCCTGTTCCTGGTAGGGATCGTTGCCCTTTACCCCATGCCCTGGGTGAATATGCTGTTCGGCATTGTGGCTCTGCTCTACACGGTCTACCTGCTCTACACCGGTGTCCCGGTCGTCATGAAGATCACCAAGGAGCAGGGATTCCTGTTCTCGAGCGCTGTCCTCACGGTGGGAATGGTGACGCTGGTGGGCATGCTGGCCGTGACCGTGATTCTGTGGGGCTCGGGGCTCGGTCCCGCCTACAGGTAGGAGGACGAGCGCCGGCGGGAGGGACCCGACGCTCACCCACCATCAGCGGCTCGCTTCCGGACGAGCACCGGATCGCGGGCTCAAGCTACACAGTTACACAAGGACCGTCGCCGCGCCCCAGATCAATCCGGCATCCCCGTCCCCCTCCGCTGCCGCGAGGCAAGGCAGGGGCGGCGGCGGGTGACCGGCGCCACCGAGTGGTTCATGTCCTGTCCTCGCGACTTTCGCAGCCGCTCCGCCTCTTACCATTTCTTCCATGCGCCAGCTCTGGCAGCGCGCCCCGCACACTGCGTCGCGGCTGCCCCGGCGAGGAGTGGGCCGAACTGTGACGGACCCACGGAAAACGACAGCAGGCGTCTAAAGGAGCCAATCCCTGGCCCGATAACCCCCCAGGGAGTGCATGAATGCGGCCACGGCAGACACCGGGCGTGCACACGCCGGCCTAGTCAGGGAGCTGAAACGCAGCGGGTTGTGATGAAAGAGGTCAAGATCCCTGTCCAGAACCTAAAGTTGGGCATGTACGTGGCCCGGCTTGATCGCCCCTGGTCGGAAACACCGATTGCCTTGCAGGGCTTCCAGATCCAGAGCGTCGGCAGTATCAGCCTGCTCCAGGAACACTGCAGCTACGTCTACATCGACGTCAGAAAGAGCGAGCTGCATCAGCCGCGGCCTTACCAGGACATGGGCAGCGCGGAGCCGGGTACGCCCGGGCCGGGCAAAGGGACGGCAAGCGGCGCACGCAAAGCGCCGGCCGCTCCTCTGCCGGAGCGGCGGCGAACCTACCAGGACGCCACGCCGGTCACCGAGGAGGTCGAGGCGGCGACGGAGACCCATACCGAAGTCAACGCAGTGGTCTCCCAGCTCATGAGCGACGTGGAGGCGGGAAGAAAGCTCGCCGCCGCGGGCGTCAAGGACGCCGTCCGCCGCCTCATGGACACCATGATGAGAAACCCGGACGCCATGCTGTGGCTGCGGATGCTCAAGCACAAGGATGCTTACACCTACAATCACGCGGTCAACGCAAGTGTGCTGGCCATCGCGCTCGGCCGTCACATGGGGCTGCCCCCCAGCGATATTCGCGACCTGGGGATTGGCGCCCTGCTATTCGATATTGGCAAGATGAAGCTGCCCGCCGAGTTGCTCGCCAAACCTGGCCGACTTACCCCGGAAGAGCAGCAGCTGGTGCGCCGTCACGTGGAGCACAGCGCCGAAATCATGCAGGAAACACCGGGTCTGTCGGGACGAGCCATCGAGATGGCCTTGACTCATCATGAGCGCTTCTGCGGCGGCGGCTATCCGAACAACTTCTTCGGGGCAAAGATTCCCCTCTTCGGCAGGATCGGGGGACTGGTTGATACGTATGACGCCATCACCAGTGACCGCCCCTACGCGGCTGCGATATCACCTCACGAGGCCATACGGCGTCTCTACGAGTGGTCTCCCAAGGACTTCCAGGAAGAGCTGGTGGAGCTTTTCATCCAATGCCTGGGCGTCTATCCCACCGGCTCCATGGTGCAGCTCAGCACGGGCCAGGTGGGGGTCGTCATCGAGCAGAGCCGGGTGCGGCATCTTCGACCCAAGGTCATGCTGGTGCTGGACAAGAACAAGGTGGCGTACCGAAGAGCCCCGGTGATCGACCTGATGGAAGAGATGGAGACCGAGGACGGTGAACCCATCCTGATTGCCCAGGCCCTACAGCCGGGCGCTTACGGGATCAGGCCCGAGGACTACTACCTGCCGAAGCGCTCCGAGCCCGGCTCAGGATTGCAGGCCGACAGGACGCGGTTTGCCGGAGGCCGGCGCTAGCCCGGATTTCTCACCAGGCGGACCTTAGGATCGCAGATTATGTTGGCAAACTCAGCACATTGGCTTCACCAAGCCGGTCTTCCTTGTAAACAAGCCGTCCTATTCGGCTCTTGGCCCGCTCTGGCTTTGCATCTTGACCGATCCTCCTTGAGACATAGCTACAGCTATGCCTCTGCGGACGATCGGCCAATCTGCTTTGCCAGATCGACCCAAGATTCCGAATCCCGGTGAGAAATCCGGGCTAGGACCCTCGGGCGGAATGTCGACGAACAGCACAGATCTGATAGGCCAGACCCCCTTCCTGGAGGAGGCCGATCGGGTGCTCACGGCTTCCGACGACAACACTCTGGCCGCGCTGCTCCTGGTATCCCTCCATGGGGTGCGCGCCGTCAACCGGGAACTGGGCTATGCAGCGGGCGACCGCATGCTGGAGCTGGTTCTGAACGAGCTCAAGAGCGTACTGCGCGAACAGGACGCCGTGACTCGCATTGGCAGCGAGTTTCTGGTGTTTCTACCGGAACTGGTCAGCACCGCTCAGGGGGTGATGGCTGCGCAGCGGTTCCTTGCCATCACGGAAAGCCTGCTGGACATCGCCGGCAATTCCATCCGTCCTCATCTGGATGTCGGTATCGCATTCTACCCGGACCACGCCGAATCGATTGGAGAGTTGTTGCGCTCCGCGGACCTTGCCCTGGGGGAGGCGCGCAGGCGACGCGTCGGTTACTGGGTCCACGAGCCGGATGCGTCCGCGGCCCTGAGCGGCTCCGGCGTCGCCCTTGAGGGAGAGCTGGCCCGCGCCCTGGACGCCTCGGAACTCGCAGTGCACTACCAGCCCCTAATTGATGTCAGGACGGGAAGGGTCTGTGGGCTGGAGGCACTGGCGCGCTGGCAAAGCCCAACCCGCGGCGCGGTTTCGCCCGCCGCGTTCATCCCGGTGGCGGAGAATTCCGGTCTCATCCGCGGCATAACCAACTGGGTGCTGAACACAGCGCTGCGCGAAACCCAGGCCTTGCGGGCTGAGCATGCGGGCATGTCATTGGCGGTGAATCTATCGGCGACCGTTCTGCACGATCCCGACACCGTGGCGCTGGTGGGACGGGCCATGAAACTCTGGGACGTGGCGCCCGGTGGACTCACCCTGGAGATCACCGAGAGCGCCATGATGGATGATCCCGGGGCAAGCCGACATGTGCTGGAGCGCCTCTCGGCGCTGGGAGCCGGCGTCGCCATCGACGATTTCGGGACCGGCTATTCGTCGCTGGCCTACCTCACCGAGCTGCCCTGCACGGAGCTGAAGATAGACCGCTCCTTCGTGATGCAGATGCTGGCGGACCAGCGCAGCGCAACCATCGTTCGCGCGGTTACCCGCCTGGCCCATACCCTGGACCTGGACGTTGTGGCCGAGGGCGTGGAGAGCGCAGAGGCGCTCACCGCTCTGGAAGCCCTGGACTGCGACAAGGCACAGGGCTTCTTGATCTCACGCCCCATGCCCGTTGACGATCTCATTGGTTGGTTGAGCAGCGCTGCCTGGTCGTCCACGAGCCGCCGGTCGACGGGCTGAGGCCCCCCGCCTGCGAGCGCCTCTCCCGGCCTTTCCCGGGCCCCTAGCCCGGATTTCTCACCAGGCGGACCTTGGAGCGCAGATTATGTTGGCAAGCTCAGCACATTGGCTACACCGAGCCGGTCTTCTTTATGAACAGCCTGTCCTATTCGGTTCTTGGCCCACTCTGGCTTTGCATCTTGACCGATCCCCCTTCCATCCGCGCTTCGCGTTCCCGCT
>JASJBY010000015.1 GCA_030066245.1 Gammaproteobacteria bacterium | reverse complement strand
GCGCATCGAGGAGCAGAAGCGTCAGGCCGAAGTCGAGCGCAAACGGATCGAGCAGGAGAAGCGCAAGGCGGAGGCGGAGCGCCAGCGCATCGAGGAGGAAAAACGCAGGGCCGAGGCGGAGCGCCAGCGCATCGAGGAGGAAAAACGCAGGGCCGAGGCGGAGCGCCAACGCATCGAGGAGGAAAAACGCAGGGCCGAGACGGAACGCAAGCGGGTCGAGGAGGAGAAGCGCAGGGCCGAGGCGGAACGCAAGCGCATCGAGGAGCAGAAACGGCGCCAACAGGCGGAGCTGGCCATGCAGGCGGAGTTGGCAGAAGAGGAGCTGATTCTCAAGCGTCGCCGTCAGTCGCTCAGACAGCGGAACTTCAACCAGTATGTGGCCAGCATACAGGACAAGGTGCAGCGCGTGTGGCGGCGGCCGCTGGGCGTTCCCAAAGGGCTCAGCTGCACCATACGTGTCGCGCAGATCCCCGGCGGAGAAGTGGTCAGCGCCACCGTGACGCAAAGCAGCGGCAATGTGGAATTCGACCGCTCCGTGGAAGCGGCCGTACTGAAAGCTTCACCGCTTCCGCGGCCACGGGATCCCGATCTCTTCGAGCGGGAGATAAAGTTCATTTTTCAGCCAGAGGACTGAGCGTTGCGCAAAATCGTCGTCGGATGCAGCATCCTGGGGCTCTTCGCCATGTTGTGGGTGGCCCCGGTGCAGGCGGTACTGACCATCAAGATCACGCGCGGCATCGAGGGTGCCCTGCCCATCGCCGTAGTGCCCTTCGCGTGGGAGGGTGGCAGCGCCGGAGCGCCGCTCGACGTGGCCGACATCGTGGCTGCCGATCTGCGACGCACGGGACGCTTTGCACCGCTTCCGGAGCGTGACTTACCCGGTCGACCCAGCGATGGCTCCCAGGTGGATTTCAGGGACTGGCGGCGGCTCGGCACGGAAAACCTGGTGGTCGGGCGCCTCAAGGCCCAGCCCAACGGTAACTATCAGGTTCAGTTTCAGCTCTTCGATGTATTCCGGGGCGTGCAGCTCACCGGCTACAGCATTCCCAGCACTGCCCGCGACCTGCGCACCACGGCGCACCAGATCAGCGACATCATCTATGAGAAGCTCACCGGCGACCGGGGCGCGTTTGCAACGCGCATCGCCTACGTGACCCAGTCCAAGGGTCCGGACGGCAACAAGCGCTACGCTCTGGAGGTTGCCGACAGCGATGGATACGACCCGCAGAGCGTGCTGGAGTCCGCACAGCCCATCCTGTCGCCGGCCTGGTCGCCGGACGGCAACAAGCTGGCCTATGTGTCCTTCGAAACCGGGCAGTCGGCCATCTACGTGCAGAACCTGGCGACCGGGACCCGGGAACGGGTGGCCGGCTATCCGGGCATCAACGGCGCGCCGGCCTGGTCTCCCGACGGCAGGCGGCTGGCCATGAGTCTCTCGCGGGAGGGAAACCCGGAAATACACATTCTGGACCTCGACACGCGGCGGCTACAGAGAGTTACCTACAATGCCGCTATTGACACAGAGCCGGCATGGTCGCCGGATGGTCGGTCTTTGGTGTTCACCTCCGACCGTGGCGGCAAGCCGCAGATTTACCGGATTGCAGTGACCGGGGGAAAGGCACAGCGACTTACCTTCGAAGGCAGCTATAATGCGCGGGCTTCGTTCTCGCCCGATGGCGCGCGCCTGACTATGGTCCACGGGGACCAGGGCGCGTATCGTATAGGGTTGCTGGACCTGGAGACGAATGCCCTGCGGGTGCTCAGCGACGCGCGGCTGGATGAATCGCCCAGCTTCGCGCCGAACGGAACCATGATTATATACGCAACAAATGACGATCGAGGGGCTGCCCTCGCCGCGGTCTCGGTGGACGGACGGGTGCATCAACGATTGACCTTTCAAAAGGGAATGGTCCGGGAACCGGCTTGGTCGCCGTTTTCGGATTGAAACAGAGGAGTGAAGAGATGAGACGAGCTTTCTTGATTGCGCTGCCAGCATTCCTGTTGCTGGTGTTGTCCGGGTGCGAAACCACCCCTACCAAGGATGAAGCTGCCGAAGTCCCGGTTGAAGAAGCGGATACCACGGAGGTGGATGCTGCCGAAGCCCGCGGTATCGAGTCCGCTTCGGGTTTCCGGGGACACCCGCTGGACGATCCGGACAGCCCCCTGTCGAAACAGGTGGTTTATTTCGACTTCGACAGTGCCGAAATCCTCAGCGATCACCGGCCGATTATCGAAGCCCATGCCGCCTACATGTCCGACAACCCGCGCAGCGCCGTGACTCTGGAGGGACACACTGATGAGCGGGGCTCCCGTGAGTACAACCTGGGCCTGGGCGAGCGCAGAGCCGATTCGGTGCGACGCATGCTCGTGCTGCTGGGCGCTCAGGGCGATCAGCTCAGGACGATCAGCTACGGCGAAGAGAATCCCGCAGCCGACGGGCACGACGAGTCGGCCTGGAAGTTCAACCGCCGCGTGGTCATCGTGTATAGGGAACGTTGACCGTGAGAGGCGGCTGGCGGCAGAGACCCTGGCTGCTCGGCACCATCGTCGGGGCTGTGCTGCTCCTGCCTGCGGGAGCAGCAGCCCAGCGCGGTGGACCCTCGGTGGAACAGCGGCTGCAGCGCCTGGAGCGGCTCATGAGCAGCTCAGCGATGATGGACCTCATGGAGGGTGTTCAGCGGCTGCAGACCGAGCTTCAGGAGTTGCGCGGGGAAGTGGAGCAACAGACTTTCACCGTGGAACAGCTGAGGCAACGCCAGCGGGAGCTCTACCTTGATGTGGACCGGCGTCTGCGCCGCATGGAGGCGGGAGCGCCGCGCAGCCCGGGCGTTGCAGCGGCACCGCAGGCGCCAGTCGCTGCTGCCAGGCCGCCGGTCTCGGCCCCGACAGCGCGGCCGCGGGCCACCGGGCCGGCACAGCAAGCCGGCGTCATGCCCGCGCCCGCCGCATCCAGCATCGACCCGGTTAAGGAGCAGGCCGCATACCAGCGCGCCTTCAACCTGTTGAAGGAAGGGCGCTACGATCAGGCCGCCAATGCCTTCAATAACTTTCTGGCGGAGTTCGACGGCGGTATTTACGCCGACAACGCCCAGTACTGGCTGGGAGAAGCTTACTACGTGACCCGGCAGTTCGAGCCGGCCCTGGCGGAGTTTCAGAAGCTGATGGAGAAGTACCCCGCCAGCTCCAAGCTGACCCATGCCATGCTCAAAGTGGGCTACATCTACGACGAGATGGGCGACGAGGCGCGGGCGCGGCAAACGCTCGGCGAGCTGGTTACCAATCATCCGAAAACCACTGCGGCTCGTCTGGCCGACGAGCGCTTGCGACGCATGAAACAGGAGGGGCGCTGAAGTAGCCCTTCGCGTTACTGAGATCTTTCTGTCGCTGCAGGGCGAGAGCCGCACGGTCGGCTGGCCGACGGTTTTCGTCCGTCTGACGGGCTGCCCGCTGCGTTGCCAGTACTGTGATACGGCTTACGCTTTCACCGGGGGCCAAACCCAATCCCTGGACCAGATCGCACAGCAGGTTGCCGCCTACGGTGTCCGCCACGTCACCGTGACGGGGGGCGAGCCCCTGGCCCAGAAAGCCTGCACCGTGCTCCTGACTCGCCTCTGCGACGCCGGTTACGAGGTCTCGCTGGAGACCAGCGGCGCGCTGGACGTGGCTCCGGTCGATGCGCGTGTGGTCAAGGTCATGGATTTAAAGACGCCAGGCTCGGGGGAGGAGGCGCGCAACCTCTACGCGAACGCGGAAAGTCTCACCGAGCGGGACCAGGTGAAGTTCGTGCTGTGCGACCGGCGGGACTATGAATGGGCGAAGCAGAAGCTCACTGAGCTGCGGCTCGCTTCACGCTGTGAAGTCCTGTTCTCTCCCAGCTACGGCCAGCTGGACCCCGCCCGGCTGGCGGATTGGATCCTGGCCGACCGACTGCCCGTTCGCCTGCAGATCCAGCTCCACAAGCTGCTCTGGAGCGATGAGCCGGGCCGCTGAAGTGAAGATAAACCACGCGGGACACGGGGTGCAATCTCTTAACGCTTCATGACCAAGAAAGCTGTCGTTTTGCTCTCCGGTGGACTGGATTCGGCCACCTGTCTGGCCGTCGCCCGGGCGCGAGGCTACGATTGCTACGCTCTCAGCCTGGATTACGGTCAGCGGCACCGCGCCGAGCTGCAGGCCGCCGCTCGGGTTGCGGAGTCCCTGGGAGTCCGGGAGCATCGCGTCGTCAGAGCGGATTTGTGTGCCATAGGCGGTTCGGCGCTTACCGACCCGCAGATAGCGGTTCCCGAGCAGCCTACCACCGGGATCCCGCCCACCTACGTGCCGGCCCGCAACACTCTGCTGCTCGCACTCGGTGTCGGGTGGGCAGAGGTGCTCGAGGCACCGGATCTCTTCATCGGGGTGAATGCCGTGGATTATTCGGGCTACCCGGATTGCCGGGCGGTGTTCATTGCCGCTTTCCAGGAGGTTGCCCGCCTGGGGACCCGGACCGGCGTGGAGGGCAATCCGACGCGCATTCATACGCCGCTGATTGACCTGTCAAAGCCCGAGATCATCAAGGAAGGCGTGCGTCTGGGGGTGGCTTACGGTCTCACCGTATCCTGCTATCAGGCGGACGAGGAAGGTGTCGCCTGCGGTGTCTGTGACTCCTGTCGGATTCGCGCCCGCGGATTCCAGGATGCGGGTATTGCGGATCCGACGCGGTACCGGGAGGCACCCTCTCGCTCGTTAGAAAGTGAATAGTGAGTAGTGAGCAGTGAGCAGTGAGTAGTGAGTAGTGAGTAGTGAGCAGTGAGTAGTGAGTAGTGAGTAGTGAGTAGTGGGTAGGAAGCAGGGAGCAGTGACTCGTGAAGCGGGAGCGGCGGTGGGGCAACGGTTAGTTTGATTCGAGGAGTGCATCTGTGTTTGAGAACCTGACAGAGCGACTTGGCAGGACCCTTAAGAATCTGAAGGGCCAGGGGCGTCTCACCGAGTCGAACATCAAGGACGCGCTGCGCGAGGTGCGCATGGCGCTGCTCGAGGCGGATGTGGCTTTGCCCGTAGTCAGAGCCTTCGTGGAACGGGTGCGGGAACGCGCCGTGGGCCAGCAGGTGTTGCAGAGCCTGACACCCGGCCAGGAGCTTATTCGCGTGGTGCGCGACGAGTTGCTCACGGTCATGGGCGAGCAGAATGAAGAGCTGGATCTGCACGCCAAACCCCCCGCCGTTCTGCTAATGGCGGGTCTGCAGGGCTCCGGCAAGACCACGACGGTGGCCAAGCTGGCTCTTTGGCTGCGGGAACGGAAAAAGAAGAAGGTGCTGGTTGCCAGCTGCGATGTCTACCGGCCGGCAGCGATCAAACAGCTGCAAACTCTCGCCGATGCCGTCGGATGCGAGTTTTTTAACAGCGAGGCTTCCCAGAAGCCGGTGACCATCGCCCAGGGTGCCCTGGAGCAGGGTCGCAAGCAATTTGCAGACGTGGTGATACTGGACACTGCGGGTCGGTTACATATCGACCAGGAAATGATGGACGAGATCCAGCGGCTGCACGAGGCGGTGAATCCTGTTGAGACGCTGTTCGTGGTGGACAGCATGACGGGTCAGGACGCTGCCAACACGGCCAAGGCGTTTGGTGACGCGCTGCCGCTCACCGGAGTGATCCTGACCAAGGCGGACGGTGACGCTCGCGGCGGTGCCGCGCTTTCGGTTCGTCACATCACCGGAAAGCCGATCAAGTTCATGGGCGTCGGTGAGAAAGTCGCGGCCTTGGAGCCTTTCCACCCCGATCGCATTGCTTCCCGCATCCTCGGCATGGGGGACGTGATGAGCCTCATCGAGGAGGTGGAACGCGGCGTCGACAAGGATAAGGCCCAGCAGCTGGCGGCAAAGCTCAAGAAGGGTAAAGGCTTTGATCTGGAGGACTTCCGCGAGCAGCTCGTGCAAATGCGCAATATGGGGGGGCTGGCCGGGCTGATGGACAAGCTGCCCGGGGTGGGAGATCTGCCGGCGGGGGTCAAGGATCAGGTCAACGACCGGGAGGTGGTGCGTATGGAAGCCATCATCAACTCCATGACTCCGGGAGAAAGACGCTTCCCGGCAATTATCAAAGGCTCGCGCCGTCGCCGTATCGCCGCCGGTTCCGGGACCCAGATTCAGGATGTGAACAGACTGCTGAAGCAGTTCTCACAGATGGAGAAGATGATGAAAAAGGTGTCGAAAAAGGGCGGCATGGCCAAGATGATGCGCGGGCTGCAGGGTCGCATGCCACCAGGGATGCCTTTCTAGATGGTAGGTTTGCGCCGCGGCTGAGCGTAACGCGCTTCCGGGGCCGGGCTGCTTTCCGGCCGCTGTCAGATGCAGCGCCGGTCACCGACCCACCATTACTTCTTCCCCTTTCCTTTCCTGTCCCAGATCCGTACAATACCGCGCTTTTCGACGCGTGCGGATCGAAAGAAACGAATTCAAGAGCGACAGCCCATGGTAACGATTCGTCTGGCTCGAGGTGGCGCCAAGAAGCGGCCCTACTACAACATCATCGTGACCGATAGCCGAAACAAGCGGGATGGGCGCTTCATAGAGCGTCTCGGCTTCTTCAACCCTATCGCCAACGAACGGGAAGAGACGTTTCGTATCGACACGGAGCGTCTCAACCACTGGCTGACGCAGGGCGCCAAGACCTCGGAGCGGGTCGCCAAGCTAATCAAGCAGCACGCAGCCTGATTCACGGGCTCCGGCACGGGATGGGGTGGCTGTAAAAGGCTCCCGGCGGGTAGTCCTGGGCCGTGTCGTCGGCGCGCATGGTGTGCGGGGTTGGGTGAAAGTCTACTCCCACACGGATCCGCCCGAGAACATATTGAATTACTCGCCCTGGTATCTGGATACGGGGGATGAGTGGCGGGCAGCCAAGTTACTGGACGGGCGTCGCCAGGGTAAGGGCCTTGTGGCCCGGTTGGACGGCTGCGAGGACAGAGAGACAGCGCGACAGCTGCTGGATGCGGTGATTGCCGTCGACCGTTCGCAGCTGCCTGCCCTGGAGTCCGGCGAGTACTACTGGACTGACCTCATCGGCCTGCGGGTAGTAAACCAGGCGGGCGTGGACCTCGGCAGCGTGGAGCACCTCATGGAGACGGGCTCCAACGACGTTCTCGTGGTCGTTGGAGAGAGTGAACGTCTGGTGCCGTATCTGCCCGGGGACGTGGTGCTGGAAGTGGACCTGTCGATGGGCGTGTTACGGGTCGATTGGGACGCGGACCTCTGAGCGGGGATAGCGGCTTGCGCATCGGCATTGTCACGCTTTTCCCGGCCATGTTCGAGGCCCTCCGATGTTGCGGGATCACCGGGCGCGCCATACAGCAAGGCCGGGTAAGCCTCACCTGCTGGAATCCCCGGGACCTGGCGACGGACGCACACCGGACGGTGGACGACCGTCCTTACGGGGGCGGCCCCGGCATGGTGATGCGGTACGAGCCCCTGGCCAGCACCATACGCGCAGCACGTCGCCATGCCGGCGGGAAAGCGAGTGTCATTTACCTCACGCCCCAAGGGCGCCGGCTGGAGCAGCAGGGGGTGGTAGAACTGGCCACCCGAAAGAGCATCGTGCTGGTGGCCGGGCGGTACGAGGGCATAGACGAGCGCGTGGTCGAGAGTGAGATCGACGAAGAGTGGTCCATCGGAGACTACGTGCTCAGCGGCGGAGAACTGGCGGCCATGGTGATGGTCGACGCGATTATCCGCTTGCAGCCGGGGACGTTGGGTGATCAGGCATCGGCCTGCGCAGACTCGTTTTTCGACGGTCTGCTCGACTGGCCCCATTACACTCGCCCCGAGGAGATTGGCGGACGGAGAGTGCCCGAAGTCCTGCTCGGAGGGAACCACCAGGCGATCAGGCGGTGGCGTCTCCGGCAAGCCCTGGGCCGGACCTGGAAGCGGCGGCGGGACTTGCTGGAAAAGCTGACGCTGGACGCAGAGCAGCAGGCGCTCTTGGACGAATTTATAAGGGAGCGCGACGAGATTTGACTGGCAGAGAACGCCCACACGCCGCGGCTGCCAGTCACACGACAGAATCACGAATCGGGGTGGATGCAATCATGAGCAATATCATCCAGGAATTGGATAAGGAACAGATGACCCGCGAACTGCCGGACTTTGCCCCCGGCGATACGGTCATCGTGCAGGTGAAGGTCATCGAAGGTAATCGCGAGCGCCTCCAGGCATTCGAAGGCGTGGTCATCGCGAAGCGAAACAGAGGCCTGAATTCTGCCTTCACCGTCCGCAAGATTTCCCATGGAGAGGGGGTGGAGCGCGTGTTCCAGACCTTCAGCCCGGCTATCCACGATGTCAAGGTAAAGCGGCGCGGAAAGGTCCGCCGGGCCAAGCTCTATTATCTGCGCGGGCGTCGCGGCCATGCCGCCCGAATCAAGGAGAAGATCTAGCCCGCGCTTCCCGCCACGCTACCTGGCCGCTTTCTGGAGACGCCGGATCCTCGCGTGCCGCTGAAGACACCCAAGCCGCGTTCCTGGGGATGGCTGCTGGCGGCCCTGCTGGTCTTTGCCCCGCCGGCATTCGCAGACGTGCAACTGGACGAGATTTCCCGGCTGGCTCGGGAGGGCACGCCACACCTGGCCGTCCGCATCCTCGACGAGCATCAACCTTCCGTGCAAACCGACCCGACAGCCTGGGCGCGCTGGGAGCGGGAGCGGATCTCCATTTATCAGCTGCAGGGTGACTCGCACGCGGTGCTGACGCGTCTGAGGCGGCTGCCCAGGAAAGTGCCGGCCGACTTCGTGGTCTGGGCCGAGACCACCATGTCGGAAGCCGAAGTGAATACCGGGCAGGGCCGCTCCGCACGCGAGCGCCTGGCGCGTCTGGTTTGGGGGCAGCCCCGTGAGTCTTTGGCGGCGCACTTGGTCGCCTGGCGTCGTCTGATCATCCGCAGCTACCTCACCGAGGGTCGAATCGAGGACGCCCAGGCAGCCATGCTGCGCTACCAGCTCGATTACGGTGACAGCAGCGAAGAGTGGAAGCTGCTGCGCGCGCGGGTGTTGGTGCGCGCTGGTCGAGCCGAAGAGGCCGAGCGGCTGCTCAAGGACCTTCCGGGCCTCGAAGCGAGGGTTCTGCGGCTGCTGGCCAGCAGCCGCAGTGGACACATCCGCGCGGACAAGCTGAATGCACGGGTCGAGCGGCTTCTGCAGCAACAGGGGCTGGAGCCGGCGCTTGCCTATCAGCTCTGGGGGACGCTGGCCGAGGCCGCGCGACGCGATGGTAACGGGGAGATGTGGATCACAGCCCTGGAGCATGCCGTCGCCCTGGTGCATCGCACTCTGGTTGCCGACAGTCCCGTGCAGCCGGATGCCGACGTGCTCTGGACCGCCTACGAGACCTACGCACAGGAGCTGGCGAACGCGCAGCAGCTTCTGGTAGGCAATCATCCGGCGTGGTTCGCCCTTGCCGACTCCCTGGTCGACAAGCAGCCCACCCGAGCGCGTGCCGTTTACGCCTATCTGGCGTTGAATGCGGACGATGGGCCGGCAAGCGAAGAGGCCCATCACCAGCTGGTGGATCTGCACGCCGGCGAGCGGGGAGCGCAGGTGCTGCGGCAGCTTTATCTCAAGAGCGGGCGATTCCCGGATGTGGAATCGATACCGCGTGCGGCGCGATACGGGCTGGTGGAGCAGGCCGTCGGTGAAAGGGACATCGTATTGGCTTCCCGGCTCATGGCTGGCCTGGACCAGGCGCCGACCGGCACTGATGCCATGGCATGGAGCCTGCAACGGGCGCGTGTGCAGATCCTGGGCGGTCACCAGACCAGAGGCATTGCGATGCTGCGCGAGCTCATCGCGACCCGGGAAAGCCTCTCTCCGGAGATGGTGGAGCGTGCCAACCAGGTCATCTTCGACCTGCAGACTCTCGGCGAGCATCAGACTGCCTACGATATATCCAGCGAGATCCTGGGGCGGACGTCCGATGCCAGGGCTGTCCGCGAGCTTCAGTTCTGGATGGCGGATTCACTGGCGGCCATGGGTCGGCCGGTGGCGGCGGCGCGCCTGTATCTGCGCTCCGCCATGGTCCCGGAACCGCATGCCATGGACGCCTGGGCTCAGACGGCGCGCTATCGGGCAGCCGAGGCGCTTGGTGAGGCCGGGCTGCGTGACGATGCCCGGTTTCTTTACGAAGGGCTGCTGGCGGTGACCGAAGAGCCGGACAGGCAGGCGGTCTTGAGACGCGCCATCCAGCAGCTGTGGCTGAAGGGAGACCTGGCGCCTGTTAAGCTAGGACATCAGGTCCAAGCTCCAGCGAGGCAGCGATGAATCTACGTAACGAAGCCGCCGTTTCTGTCATGCCCCCGCCGCAAACGATGGTGAGCGAGCCCTATCAGGCCGTTTTGGATGTGCCTTTCAGGGACTTGGAACTTCGGTTGGGGGTGCGGGTGCGGGATGAGGCGGTCATCGCAATCGACATCCTGGGTCGCGCCGCCGTGTCCCTTGCGCCCAGGGACGTCGTGGCGAAGGAGGCAGTGCGTCAGCTGGAGGCCTATTTCGAGGATGCGCGGCATGTGTTCTCCCTGCCCGTAGTCTTGCAGGGCACGCCCTATCAGCGTCGGGTCTGGGATGCGCTCGCGAGCATCCCGCCCAGCAATACCCTCACCTACGGCGAAGTGGCTGCGCGCGTCGGCGGGGGCCCCCGCGCAGTGGGCGGCGCCTGCCGTCGTAACCCCTTACCCATCGTCGTGCCCTGTCATCGCGCGGTGTCGGTCACGGGCCTTGGCGGCTATGCGGGAGAGACAGCTGGTGCCGGGCTTGCCTTCAAGGCCCGGCTGCTTGCGCACGAAGCGGCTGTCCGGCCGTCCGCATAAGGATTTCCACAGGCGCTCCGCCGGCTTCCCGGGCAGGCATTCCGTTGCAGAAGCGAGCATGACGGCTGCCAAGGCGGAAGGCACCGGGATTCCCCCCGCTGACCCGGGAGAAGCTGATCTGACAGCGATCGCGGGTTTTTTGGATGCCCTGTGGATGGAGCGAGGGCTCAGCGACAACACGCTGAGCGCCTATCGCACCGACCTGAGCAAGTTTGCCGTTTGGTTGCGACGTCATGGAGAGAGCCTGCTGAGCGCCCGTCGGCACCACGTCCTGGATTATCTGGCGGGCTTCTCGGCTGCACCACCACGCAGCACGGCGCGACGTCTGTCCACGCTGCGACGTTTCTACCAGTACCAGATCCGGGAACACCGGCTGCAGGCGGATCCGAGCGCGCGCGTGGAGAGTCCGCGTCTGGGCCGTCCCCTGCCTGCCTCGCTTACCGAGCGGGAGGTTGAGGCCCTGCTCGAAGCTCCGGCCGTGGAGGAAGCGCTCGGTCTTCGTGATCGGGCGATGCTGGAAGTCCTCTACGCCACCGGCCTGCGTGTGTCTGAGCTGGTCAGCCTGACGCTGGACCAGGTGAGCCTGCAGCAGGAGGTGCTCAGGGTGACCGGCAAGGGCAGCAAGCAGCGCCTGGTGCCTTTCGGCGAGCAGGCCGCCGACTGGCTGGTGCGTTACTTGGATGAGGCCAGGCCGGCAATCCTGGGCCAGCAGGTGAGTGATGCGCTGTTTCCAACCCGTCGTGGCAGGGCTATGACGCGGCAGGCCTTTTGGCACCTTATCAAGCGCTATGCACTGCAGGCGGGCATCCGCCGCGAGCCTTCCCCCCACACCCTGCGCCATGCCTTCGCCACCCACCTGCTGAACCATGGTGCCGACCTGCGTGTGGTGCAGATGCTGCTTGGACACAGCGACATCTCCACCACCCAGATATACACCCACGTGGCCAGGGAACGCCTGCGCGAGCTACATGCCCGGCATCATCCGCGGGGCTGAGCGCCTGGCGGTGGCGGAGCCCCGGAGTATTCGTTACCCTTGTATTTTCTTCCGGCTGCCCAGGTCTTTGGCAACGCGACCGCAACCACCCTTTCGGCTGATCCGCCTCGTGCTCTGGTTGCTGGTGGCGATTGTCGTTTACATCGTCTTCCAGCCGGACATCGACCGCTGGTTGGTCACCCGTCAAGCTGAGCCCCGGGCGATTCAGGCCAGGGGCGATCTCGCCGCCGACGAGCAAGCGACCATAGAAGTTTTTGAAGGGGTCAGCCCGTCCGTTGTTTACATCACGACTGTGGAGCGGGTGGTGAACCTGTGGACGCGCAATGTCACCCAGGTTCCGCGCGGCACGGGCTCCGGATTCATGTGGGACGAGCATGGCCATGTGGTCACCAACTATCACGTGCTGGAGGATGCCGAGGCCGCTTATGTGCGGCTCGCGGATGAACGGGCCTACGAGGCCGTGCTGGTGGGTGCCAGCCGAGAGCACGATCTCGCGGTCCTGCGGATCCACGTGGGCTTCGACCGTCCTCCGCCCGTGCCGCTCGGCGAAAGCCACAACCTGAGAGTCGGCCAGAAAGTCTTCGCCATCGGCAATCCTTTCGGCCTGGACCGTACCCTCACCACGGGGGTGATTTCGGCCCTGGACCGAAGCATACAGGGCGAGGGCGGTAACCTCATAGAGCACCTGATTCAGACGGATGCGGCCATCAACCCCGGCAATTCGGGCGGGCCCCTCATAGACAGCGCGGGTCGTCTCATTGGCATCAACACGGCCATCTACAGCCCCTCGGGCGCCTACGCGGGCGTTGGTTTCGCGGTTCCCGTGGACACCGTCAACCGGGTGGTGCCCAAGCTTATCGCCTTCGGCCGCCACGTCACCCCTTCCTTGGGTATCGTTGCTGACAGCGACATCAGTGAGCGGGTCACGGCGCGGATGGGCGTGCAGGGCTTGCTGATACTGCGTGTGGAGGAGGGCTCGCCGGCGGACAAGGCCGGCCTGCGTGGGACTTTCGTGAACAGGGAAGGTGATGTGGTGCCGGGAGACGTCATCCAGGCCTTGGGAGACATCCAAGTCCGTGACATAGACGACCTCACGGACGGCATAGAAGGCTACGACATCGGCGACCGACTCGAGATCACCGTACACCGGGAGGGCAGCACCCAGCGGCTTCCCCTGGTGCTCCATCCCTGGCGCTAGCTCGGGGGGCGTATGCACGCAATTGTCGGTTTCACCCTGGTACCCATAGGCACAGGCGTCTCCGTCTCGCCCTATGTCGCGGCCATTGAAAGAGTGCTGGAGGAATCAGGATTGACTTTCGAGGTCACCTGCAACAGCACCAATGTGGAGGGGGAATGGGACGAGGTGTTCGCGACCATCAGGCGTTGCCACGAAGTGGTCCACGGCGATGGCGCGCCGCGGATTCATACCTGCCTTCAGGTGGGGACGCGGATCGACCGGCCGCAGCGCATGGCCGAGAAACTCGAGAGCGTCAGGCGTCGCCGCTCCTAGTCTTCCGTCACGATCCCTGGGACAGTGCAATAAGCCATACGGCTGGTTGGAAGCGCACTGAATGCTGGTGGGGCCCGGCCGAACCAGCGGCAGCTGCGTCGTCACATCCGGTCCATGTCGCGGAATACGCCGGCGTAGCCGTCGCTTCCGCCAACGGGTCGTCATCTCCAGGAGAATACCGTGTGTGTGCTCCAACACTGCAGCTCTGCGGGGTGACTGAACGGTCCAATTCAGTGCCCGGTGATCTTCCAAACGCGCGCTTACCCTGCGCAGGCGCTATCGCGAGTATCGTGGACAGCCAACAGGCTTTCTGTACACTTACCACCGCCGTAAATGGTGACGCACGATTCGCTGGATAGCTGATCCCAGTTACGCGACGAGCTGACCCGGCCGGGTCCCACACCAGCTGTATCAACGTTTGTGATCGATATTTCCGAACAGCTTTCTAGTTTGCTAACGTGGAGGCATGACGGTGTTGCCCCGCCCTTGTCTTGCTTGTGATAAGGCCTGTGCGCTTGCGTACAGCAGGGGTCAGGCATCGTGACCGGTCTTGCCAGCATCGCGGGGGCTGGCCTGATGGGCCGACTGATGGCCCTGAAGCTGCTCCTCCGCGGCTGGGAGGTGAGGCTGTTCGACCCGGACAGCCGGGCGGGGCGCTCCAGCGCAGCCTATACCGGCGCGGGTATGCTTGCACCCTGCTGTGAGCTCGAGGGCTCCGAGCCGCTCATTTCCCAGCTTGGCCGAGAGTCTGTGTCCGAGTGGCGCGGGATCGTTGAACAGCTCAAGGCGCCCGTTGCGCTGCAGGCCGCGGGAACGCTCGTCGTCGCCCACGGCCGGGACGCACGGGAGCTGGAGCGCTTGCGACATCGAACGGGCGACTGCGGAGAGGTTGTGGGCGAAGACCGGCTGAGGGAGCTGGAGCCGGAGCTGACCACTTTTCGCCGGGGCCTCTATTTTGCCGGCGAGGGTCATATCGACAACCGGCAGCTTCTGGCAGCGCTGGAGCGAACGCTGCTGTCCTTCCCAAGGCTCCAGTGGATTCGCGGCAAGCTGGAGGAGGACGCCGGTGATCTCGTCGTCGATTGCCGGGGACTGGGAGCCCGGCCCGACGATTCGGAGCTCAGGGGCGTGCGGGGGGAGGTGATCTATGTCAGGGCGCCCGATGTGCGGCTGAATCGTCCCGTGCGGCTCATGCACCCGCGGTATCCCCTCTACGTGGTACCGCGCGCAGAGCATGTGTTTGTGATTGGAGCTACCCAGATAGAGAGCGATTACCTGGGCGGCATAACGGTTCGTTCATCCCTGGAGCTCTTATCCGCACTGATGTCGCTGCACCCGGGGTTTGCCGAGGCGGAGGTCATGGAGACTTGCGTCAACTGTCGGCCGGCTTATCCGGACAACCTGCCGCGGATTCGGGTCTCGCCCGGGCGCGTGCGCATCAACGGCCTGTACCGTCACGGGTTCCTGCTGGGACCACGCCTAGCCGAGATTGCCTGCCGGGTGATCGATGGTGAGCGCATCGAAGCCCTGGAGTCCCGCATCGTAGGAGATCTGCCATGAGAATCACGGTTAACGGCGAGTCCGTGGAGGTAACGGACTCGGCGACCCTTGACCAGCTTATGCAACAGCTGGGATACGAAACGGCGCACGTTGTGGTCGCCGTGAACCTGGAGTTCGTGCCGCGTTCCGCCTACGGCGAAACCGTCGTGAAAGAGTCGGATCAGCTGGAGATAGTTGCGGCGGTGGCTGGAGGATGACCGTATGTGGACGCTCGGCGATGTAGAGTTGGAAAGCCGCCTGTTGGTCGGCAGTGCCCTTTATCCCTCTCCGGAGATAATGACCAGCGCCGTTCGCGCCTCCGGGGCCCAGGTCGTGACGGTTGCGCTCAGGCGCCAGATGCCGGCGCAGAAGTCCGGCGAAGGCTTCTGGGATCTGATCCGGCGCCTCGACGTGCACGTGCTGCCGAACACCGCCGGCTGTCGCACGGTCAAAGAGGCGGTCGCCACTGCGCAGATGGCTCGGGAGCTGTTCGAGACTTCCTGGATCAAGCTTGAGGTCATCGGGGACGATTACACCCTGCAGCCTGATCCGCTCGGCCTGGTCGAGGCGGCAGCTATCCTGACCAAGGAAGGCTTCGAGGTTTTCCCCTACACGACGGAAGACCTGGTCGTCGCCAACCGACTGCTGGAGGCGGGCTGCCGAATTCTCATGCCCTGGGGATCGCCTATCGGTTCGGGCCGGGGACTCATGAATCCCTACCTGCTGGAGACCATGCGCGCGCGACTCCCGGATGCCACGCTGATTGTGGATGCGGGGATCGGCAAGCCCTCGGATGCCGCGCGCGCAATGGAGCTGGGTTGCGATGCGGTCCTGATCAACAGCGCCATTGCCCTGGCCGATGAGCCGGTCCGCATGGGTGAGGCATTCGGCAAGGCAGTGGCTGCCGGCCGGATGGGATACGAGGCCGGCATGATGCAGGAACGGGAAACCGCTTCCCCGAGCACGCCCGTCGTGGGAACGCCCTTCTGGCACATGGATGGCCACTGAATCAGGCGCGCCACGCTGACCTGGGGCGCTCGGCGGTGTCTGAATTCGGGTCGCCGCGCTCCTGGCGTCGCGAATGCCGGATTGCAAGGGGCCCAAGCAGTCCCCCCGCGACCGGCCGGGCCGGTTGGTCTGGGTTGGGCTCAACAGGCCTGACTTCCGCCTGATATGGACACGTCGGCACTACGGCATCCCGCAATCATTTGAAATCAGACGTGCACGACGGTCTAACGAAGTTGCATCCGGCACGCCGCTTCCGGAATGCGCCCCGACATCGGCGATCCTGACACGCAGCGGCATCTGTTGCGTCTGAACGCGATGGGTTTTGTCAGCCGGGCATCAAATCTGGGCAGGGTTTTCTGTTGCCGCAGAGACCCGGTAGACACGGTTCCAGGCAAGTCATTGGGGGGTTATGGATGATGTCAGCGTCTACCCAGACAGTCGTCAAACGTGGCCACCCGGGCGCGAGCAAGAAGCGCACCGGCAAGACCCCGAAAGGCAGGCAGGTTGACCCGGCGGCGCTCGCGGAAGTGCGCGTCCTTCTGGGCGCCGGTAGCAAGCGCCGGGACCTGCTTATCGAATACCTGCATCTGATTCAGGACCACTATGGCCATCTGTCAACGCGCCATCTCACGGCCTTGGCGGAGGAGATGCGCCTGGCACAGACCGAGGTGTACGAGGTCGCGAGCTTCTACGCGCACTTCGATCTGGTCCATGAAGGGGAGGCCCCGCCTCCCCCATTGACAGTGCGCGTGTGCGACGGCATAGCCTGTGAAATAGCCGGTGCGCAGGCCTTGCTGGCGGAGCTGGGCCAGCAGACGGGCCCTGAGGTGCGGGTGCTCCGTGCTCCCTGCATGGGGCGTTGCGACAAGGCCCCGGTTGCCGAGGTCGGTCATAACCACCTGACCAACGCGAGCACGCGATCCGTCGTCGCTGCGATCCGTGCCGGGCATACCCATTTCGCGGTCGAGGAATACGTCGACCTGGACGGCTACATGGCCGACGGTGGCTATCGGCTGCTGCGCGAGTGCGTGTCCGGACAGCGTACTGTGGACGAAGTCGTCGCAGCGCTGGAGCATGCCGGGCTGCGCGGCCTTGGTGGTGCCGGCTTTCCCACCGGACGCAAATGGCGCATCGTGCGCGGCTACGCGGGGCCCCGCTACATTGCCGTCAACGGCGACGAAGGCGAGCCTGGCACCTTCAAGGATCGCCACTACCTGGAGCGGGACCCGCACCGTTTCTTCGAAGGCATGCTGATTGCTGCCTGGGCCGTTGAAGCGGAAGCCTGCTACCTGTACATGCGAGACGAATATCCGGCGATCAGGCAAGTCCTGGCCACGGAGCTTGCACGCCTCGATGGGCGTGGTTTGTTGAACGGCCTTAGGGTAGAGATAAGGCGCGGCGCCGGCGCTTACATATGCGGCGAAGAGTCCGCAATGATCGAGTCCATTGAGGGCAAACGCGGTCTTCCCCGCAACCGGCCGCCGTACGTGGCAGAAGTCGGCTTGTTCGGGCAGCCTACGGTGGAGAACAACGTGGAGACCCTTTTCTGGGTCCGAGACATACTGCAGCACGGACCGGACTGGTTTGCCGGCGCCGGACGCAATGGGCGCAAAGGATGGCGCAGCTACTCGGTTTCGGGTCGGGTGAGGAAGCCCGGCGTCAAGCTCGCCGCTGCAGGTGTGACCGTCAAGGAGCTGATCGACGAGTTCTGCGGTGGCATGCAGGACGGCCATCGCTTCAAGGCCTACCTCCCCGGAGGCGCATCCGGGGGCATACTCCCCGCCTCCTTGAGCCATATTCCGCTGGATTTCGGCACCCTGGAGGAACACGGCTGTTTCATCGGCTCCGCCGCCGTGGTGGTGTTCAGCGACCAGGACAACATGAGGGATGTTGCACTTAACCTGATGCGCTTCTTCGAGGATGAGAGCTGCGGCCAGTGCACACCCTGCCGGGTGGGCACCGAGAAGGCAGTCAAGCTCATGCGTCAGGAGCGCTGGAACGAGGGCTTGTTGTCCGAGCTTTCCACGACCATGGCCGATGCCTCCATCTGTGGGCTGGGCCAGGCAGCCGGCAATCCCATCAACTCGGTGCTCAAGTATTTCCGCGAGGATCTACCATGACCGACACCATCCGCTTCAGCTTGGATGGCAAGCCGACGGAGGCGTGGCCGCACGAGACCATCTGGCAGGTCGCCCAGCGGTGCGGTACGCATATTCCGCACCTGTGCTATTTGCCCGAGCCGGGCTACAGGGCTGACGGCAATTGCCGTGCCTGCATGGTAGAGATCAAGGGAGAGCGCGTACTGGCCGCTTCCTGCCTGCGCAAGCCTACCGAGGGCATGGAGGTTCATACGGCCAGTGAGCGGGCCAGAATGGCCCAGCGCATGGTGATGGAACTCCTGGTGACGGATCAGCCTGCACGGGACGTGGCCCATGACCGTAACTCCCGCTTCTGGCAGTGGGCTGAGCGCCTCGGTGTCGACGGCAGCCGGCTCGCCGCCGGGGAGATCCTCGCATCCGATGCCAGTCATCCCGCGATGCGAGTGGCACTGGACGCCTGCATCAACTGCAGTCTTTGCGTACGGGCCTGTCGGGAAGTTCAGGTCAACGACGTCATCGGCATGGCTTACCGCGGCCACCAGGCAAAGGTCATCTTCGATCAGGACGACCCCATGGGTGTCAGCACCTGTGTCGCTTGTGGAGAATGCGTCCAGGCCTGTCCTACCGGCGCCCTCATGCCAGCAACCCTGGTGGATGCTAAGGGCATAGGCACGAGCGATGGCCTTGACGAGGTCGACAGCGTCTGCCCCTTCTGCGGTGTCGGCTGCCTGCTGACCTACCGGATGAGAGACAACAACATTGTTGCCGTGCAGGGTCGCGCGGGACCAGCCAACGAAAACCGGCTCTGCGTGAAGGGCCGCTTCGGCTTCGACTACGTCAACAACCCGCAGCGCTTGACGAAGCCCCTGATTCGCCGTGAGGACGCTCCTAAACGAGGGGATTTGGATCTGGATCCGAAGAACCCCTTGACCCACTTTCGGGAGGCGACCTGGGAGGAGGCGTTGGATGCGGCGGCCAACGGCCTGAAGCAGATCCGCGATCGGGACGGCGGAGGCGCCCTGTCCGGGTTCGGTTCGGCCAAGTGCTCCAACGAGGAGGCCTACCTGTTCCAGAAGCTGGTGCGCGTCGGTTTCGGCACCAACAATGTGGACCACTGCACTCGCCTGTGCCACGCCTCGTCGGTGGCCGCGCTCCTGGAAGGCGTCGGCTCCGGCGCGGTGAGCGCGCCCTTCGGCGCCGTCAAGGACGCGGACCTGGTCATGGTCATCGGCGCCAACCCGACGGAGAATCATCCTGTCGCGGCCACTTACTTCAAGCAGGCGGCAAAATCGGGCACCTTGGTTGTCATGGATCCCCGGGGAACCGCGCTCAAACGCCATGCCACCCACATGCTCCAGTTCAAGCCCGGTAGCGACGTGGCCATGCTGAACGCTATGCTCAACGTGATCGTCACCGAGAAGCTCTATAACCAGCGCTATGTGACGGACCATACCGAGGGCTTCGAGAACCTCAGCAGACACATCCAGGCATTCGCGCCCGAGGCGATGGAACCGATCTGCGGCATCGACGCCGAGACTCTGCGCACGGTGGCAAGAAAGTATGCCACGGCCAGGTCGGCCATCATCTTCTGGGGCATGGGCGTGTCTCAGCACGTGCACGGCACGGATAACTGTCGCTGTCTGATCGCGCTTGCCCTGATCACCGGGCAGGTGGGTCGACCGGGTACCGGCCTGCACCCACTGCGTGGTCAGAACAATGTCCAGGGTGCCTCGGACGCCGGCTTGATACCCATGATGTTTCCCAACTATCAGTCGGTGGAGAACGGCGATATTCGCCAGCGCTTCGAGGATGTCTGGGGGACGCCCCTGGATCCGCAGAAAGGTCTGACCGTAGTGGAGACCATGGAGGCGATCCACGTCGGCAGTCTCAAAGGCATGTACATCATGGGCGAGAACCCGGCCATGTCGGATCCCAACGTGCAACACGCGCGGGATGCGCTGGCGAAGCTCGAGCACCTGGTGGTGCAGGATCTGTTTCTCACAGAGACCGCCTTCCATGCGGATGTGGTGCTGCCTGCATCGGCTTGGCCCGAGAAGGATGGTACCGTCACCAACACCAACCGCCAGGTTCAGCGCGGGCGTAAGGCCGTGGAGCTGCCGGGAGATGCGCGCCAGGACTGGTGGATTACCAACGAGATCGCCAGGCGCTTCGGCTGCGACTGGGGCTTCTCCGATCCCAGCGAGATCTACGCGGAGATGGCAAGCGTCATGCCGTCCCTGGACAACATCAGCTGGGAGCGCGTGTCTGCCGAAGAGTCCGTCACCTATCCCTGCGGTGCCCCGGATGAGCCCGGTGACGAGATCGTTTTCAGCGACGGCTTCCCGACACCGAACGGTCGCGGCAAGCTGGTGCCGGCCGCTATCGTCTCACCGGACGAGCTGCCCGATGCGGCTTATCCCATGGTGCTCTCCACCGGGCGCCAGCTCGAGCACTGGCATACAGGCGCGATGACCCGGCGCGCTGTGGTGCTCGACGAGCTGGAGCCCGAAGCCGTTGCCAGCCTCTCGCCCGGCGACATGGCGCGGATGAACATTGAGCCGGGCGGCATGATCAAGGTCTCGACCCGCCGTGGTGTCCTGCAGCTGCGCGCCCGGGCCGACGGCGCGGTGCCCGTTGGCATGGTGTTCATTCCTTTCTGCTATGCGGAAGCACCCGCAAACGTGCTCACCAACCAAGCCCTGGACCCGTTCGGGAAGATCCCGGAGCTGAAGTTCTGCGCGGCCCGGGTGGAGGCCGTCTGAGAGTAATTGCCCGCCGTTTCCACCAGGCGCATCGCCGCCTGAAATCCCCATAGAGCCACGATCGCGCCTGTCCTTAGAATATCCGTGTGCCCGACGTGTCTCCCTGAGCCGCCAGAGCGCTTCCGAAGGATTGCCACGGTTTAGGACGGAGACCACGCAGGACGGCGTCGCCTATTCGTTCCCTCCGAAGTTTGTCGCAACTTTCCTGAAATGCCGGATGTAGCCTGATTTTGGAACTTTGCAGATCCGTAGAGCGCGAACAGACAAAAACTCAAAGGCGGACTTGAGCGCAGACGCTACCGGGCAGAAGACGTTGCTGGGTCAGACGTTTTCCAGGGCGGTCGCCCCGGGCGGGCGAGCGCACGGACGATTTGGTAGGCTCACTCATGTGCTCGAGAGTGCGGGTTACCAAAGGAGGGTATGTCGATGTCAAGTCGCAAGCGAAGGGCCGCAGTAATTGGTGGACTGATCCTCGCCTATGTCTCCGGTGTTGGCGGCAACGTGCTGGCATTGATTGCACATTTTGCCGAAGGAGCTGATGACGGTGGAGTTGCCACGGTCTTTGCGGTGGCCTTGCCGATCTTGGGGTTGATATCGCTGCTCACGTTGATGATACGCGAATCGACCCGGGGCCTGGCGCCGTGGTGGGCGTGGCTTGTTGGTATTGCCCTGAACGTGTTGCCTTTCGTTGTTCTGATCGTGCTCGCCGGCCTGTTGGGATAGGCAATCCGACGGCTTCTGTGGGGCCAGGGTTGCCCTGAACCGAGTCGCCGGTCAAGGGCGAACTTGATACCAGCGGTGGGCCGGTAACCTGGAGCTGCGGAAAGGCCCCGCCGGGCATATGGAGGCGGGGTGTCGGTGGATTTCACCAAGTGCAGATAGATGGCCAACACGCCCCGGAGGAGAAGAATGCCATCACAGGACAGGCGGCAGCACCTGCGGCGAGACGCCTGTCTCACGCTGAACTACCGGTCCGACCATTCTGCTGCGGTTACGACATCACGCAAACGCGGAATGTCATTCAGGGCAGCATGATGCTGAATACCGCCAGCGACTTTCCGCTGGGCACGCGGCTGGCGGTCCAGGCCAGGCCGGCTTCTCAAAAAGCCCGTGTGCTCATGCAGGGAACAGCCGCGGTCATGGGATACAGAGAGCTTATTCCCGACCCCCCCTACGGGACACGCGAACGGTTTGTCGACTTTGACGGACAGTCCGCTCAACTAGCCGGCACCCGCTGTGCACGAGAGACTGCGGCGGTTGCGGCTACGGGATAATCAGAAACGTTTCGCTGAGTTGCCTGCTTTATACTGAAAGCGGCCCGTCGCTGTCGGACAGGAACCGGCGGGAGCCGACCCCTTCCGGTCATTAGCGGGCCAGTTTGGAGACGACTGGCTCGCAGTGGTGAACCGCCAGACAGCTGCAGCTGTCTGGCTAAGGCTGTCTCGGCGAGAGACCGAGACCCACGGGTACGCCGTCGAGACGTGATTAGGCTGCTCCCGAATGTAGTTCGATCCTTTCCCTCGCCTTTCCTAATCGATGCAGGTAAGCTACGGTTCGCGGTGTTTGACAATAGCACTCCCCGAGGTGCGCCTACGGCGCAACCCATCTGTTTTCGATAGTCGAAGCGCAGCGAAGTTTTGCGTGCTCATTCGCACATTGCTTCCATGGAGCCCACAGAGAATGACTCCGTTCAATGACGAGGCTTTTTCTGCGACTCAGTCAACGGGCGGCAGCTTTTTTTTTGAGGGGGCGATAACAAACTAGCGATGTGGGGGCTATGCGGCAGTCTTACCTCGTTGGGTTATGGCCAGGGAAGCGTCTAGGGACCGCAACTGCATAGGTTACAAAGAGTCCATCGTGAATTGGGGCGCAATAGAGGCACTAGGCGATATAGTTGGAACTTTCGCCGTCGTCGTCAGTTTGGTTTACCTTGCAACGCAACTCCGTCAAGTCAACAAAATCAGCAAGGCCGAAGCAGAGCGTGAGTGGTTTCAGTCGTGGCACGAGATTACTCGTAATCTTGGGGCAAGAGCAGAGGTCGCGACTTTGGTAAGGAAGGGGCTTCACGACTACGAATCGCTTTCGCTTGATGAGCGTGCACAATTTCATAGCCATGTTTGTGGGATATTTGACCACACCGACCTCCTTAGGCGCCTCCATGAAAAGGGATTTGTGTCCAATGACCTTTATGAGAGCCATCTCTTGATTTGTCTGGCCTTTATTTCGTCAACTGGCGGCAAGCAATGGTGGGATGATGTATCAGCGACGCTTCCGGTCGCACCGTGGCTTGAAAAGGCGCGTGCTAAGATGTCGAATCAGATTACCCCCATCACTGACTGGGTAAGTTTTCTTGGTAATGCCGATGACGTCTAGCTTCCAGGGTAACCTGAACAACTGCGAGGGAGCTCGCGACCCCGCGCGGCGCCGGATCTTGTTTGCGCTCGACCGCTTACGCACGCATTAGGTCGCCACCGCTGACGTTCTGCTTTCACTGCCGGCCCGCCGTTCGCCTGCATCGGCCGCACGGCTCTTCATGGCCTGCTTTCGCCGTAGCGGTCGCGGGGCACTATGGCCTCTTCCGCTGCGGAGCGGCCCGATAACCCTAACCCGCCAATCACGTCGCTTGGCCGACCTTACCGGGCTACACTGTCTGTGTATTTCTCTTTTTAGGACCGCCGGTTTCCGTGAGCCATTTTCCCTTTGGATGGCACTATGACCATGTCCCTCATGGTCGTTGAACTGAAAGACGTTCGCCGCACGGTCACGCTTACCGTTGTCGGAGGGGCTCACGGTGACGAGTCCGCCCCGGGTCAGAGGGCAGACTCGGAGCAACCTCGGCACCAGCTACTTCCGTCGTTTCAGCCGCGTCGTAGATTGCCCGAAGCTTCTCCACCAGGTCCGCCGCCTCCGTTTCCGTAGCATTGAGGTCGAACCGATGCCACCGGGATGAAATGCCACGGTAAGTCATCTCGTAAGCAGTTCTATCTCCCTGCTTACGCCCGGCATCAATTTCATCGTTGAACCAACCTACGTATCCCCTAGCGGAATTCAACATGTTCAAGGCTCTCTCGGCTTGCGGAATGATATTAGGAGCCCCTTTGCCGTCGTGGCAGCCGAGACAGATGGACTCAGTTAGTTGATGGTAGGGCAGCCCTGCCCACGCTGCTCTGCCCGGAGACTTACTGCAGACTTGGGGAATCGCCACCTTCATTGACCCGTGACACGTAACGCAATGTGGTCCTTCTCCCTCCCGTAAGCGTTCATAGTGCTTTGAGGAGTAAAAGTACTTGACCACCTCCTGGTGACATTGGCCGCAGGAGGACGGAAGGTTACGAAAGTAGATGCGGCTTTTGGGGTCGCTTGAACCTAAGTGTTTGGGATGGGCAGCATGTTTTTTAGCTGCAGTGGGATCTCCGCCATGACAATTGGCGCAAGTTACACCAGCCTGCGCATGCGTGGACGCTTGCCATTTGTTGAAGTACTGGAACAGTTGAATGTCACGGACACGAAACGCCGGGTTGCTGTGGCAGTCAACGCAGGTGTCAGCGAATGATGGTAATGCTGTAAGACAACTCAGCACTGTCCCTACAATCACCTTACTACAGTAAAGGCGTTGCCTAGTCATCGTGTTATCCTCCCTCCTTCCTCATGGAAGAGTCACACGGATACCCACGCTGACAAGTTGGCTGAGGTAAATGGTGCGGTACTTGTTGTTTCGTCAGCGTTTGTCCGTCAACTGACTTGCCTGAAACATAAAGACCTCTCTCTGAATGCTGAACAAACGTGGAACACAAACGAACACAGCCCTGCTTGCGGGGCAAGCCCGCCCCACCGAAACTCACAGAGCCATAATTCAAAAGATTAGTTCAGTCTTCGCCCAGTTTGCCAGGAACAAGGTAAGGAATTTTCTTATCCAAGGATAGCAACAGCTACTGGCCACGGCGCAAGCGCATGTAGCCGAGTGAGTTTGTACTTTGGACTCTGCAGGACCGCTAGGGAGCAGTTGAAGAAAAACATCGAAACTGAATCCAAAGCGTATCGAGGACAGTCAAAGCCCCCCGACACTCCTGATGCGCTGCCAACCTGGGAGCCGTTCTCGCTCAGCTGGCACTACTGACTCCCTCTCGCCCACCCCGGAGATGGCATGCTGAGGTCAGTAAC
>JASJBY010000131.1 GCA_030066245.1 Gammaproteobacteria bacterium | reverse complement strand
CAATTATGGGTCAACTGGGCAGCCTGTTCAACTTGGCAACGGCCTTGGGCGAATGACAGGCGTCAATCCGCACCGTCCAGGAGGATGTTGTCGATGAGCCGCGCCGCGCCGAACCAGGCAGCGGCAAGCAGGACCAGCGGGCCCGCCCGTTCATCCGGCACACTCAGATCGGCGGCCTGCCGAATAGCGACGTAATCAAGCCGGCATCGGGCTTGCGCCAGCCTGTCTGCAGCCTGGCGCTCCAAGGAAGCATAGTCCGTGACACCGTCTCGTATCCGGTCTCGCGACCAGCGGAGCGTCCGATACAGCTCCCTTGCGCGAACCCGCTCGCTATCGCTCAGGTAGGCGTTGCGTGAACTCATGGCGAGGCCATCGGGCTCGCGCAGCGTCGCGCCGGATACGACCTGCACGGGCAGGTGGAGGTCTTCGACCATGCGGCGAATGACCAGCAGCTGCTGGTAGTCCTTCTGTCCGAATACGGCGATGTCCGGCTGCAGTATGTTGAAAAGCATATTGACCACGGTTGCCACACCCTGGAAATGACCCGGGCGGGAAGCCCCGCAGAGCACATCACTGAGCTCCGGCACAGCCACGCGCGTCGTTCTGGATAACGGCTTCGGGTAAATCTCCGCCAGGTCAGGGGCGAAGAGCAGATCCACGCCGGCCGATGCAAGCTTGTCCCTGTCTGCGGCCAGGGTCCTCGGGTAGCGCTCGAGATCCTCGTCGGGGCCGAACTGCAAAGGATTGACGAAGATGCTGACCACCACGCGGTCTACCAACTCCCGGGCCTTGTCCACCAGGGACAGGTGGCCCTCATGGAGGTTGCCCATAGTGGGCACGAGGCCGATCCGGGTGCCGGGCTGGCGCACGTCCCGGAGTCTGCCCCTTATTCCTGCGATGGTCGTTTCCGTGTGCACGTCGACTAGGCTCCTAGAGGTTGCGACGCCCCAGCTCCCCGGCGGCACACCGATTAGCGGAGGCGTGCGCGGCCCTCCGCGCTACGCCATGGTGTGCTCGGACGCGGGAAACTCGCCGGACTTCACTGCCGCCACATAGGCCCCCACCGCGCCGCGGATATCTCCGCCTTCGGCCATGAAGTTGCGGGCGAAACGTGGCACACGGCCCGGGGTCAACCCCAGCGCGTCATACGACACCAGCACCTGGCCGTCGCAGTCCTTGCCCGCGCCGATGCCAATCACCGGCACATCCACCGCCACGGCGATGCCTGCCGCGAGGCTGGACGGCACGCATTCAAGGACCAGCAGGTCTGCGCCCGCCTCCTGGAGCGCCTTGGCATCGTCTAGCATGGCCAGCGCCGCCGTCTCGCCCTTGCCCTGAACCTTGTAGCCGCCGAGCTTGTGGACATACTGGGGCTGCAACCCGAGATGCGCACAGACCGGGATGCCGCGCTCTGCGAGCAGCCTTACGCTGTCCAACTGCGTCCGGCCGCCCTCCAGTTTCACCATCTGGGCAAGCCCTTCGGCCATGAGTCGAGCCGCATTGGCCAGCGTCTGCTCAGCCCTGGCGTAGCTCATGAACGGCATGTCCGCGATTAGCAGCGCTCGGCGACGGCCCCGCGCCACCGCGCGGGTGTGGTAAACCATATGGTCCATGGTGACGGGAACGGTGGTTTGCTGACCCTGTACCACCATGCCGAGAGAATCGCCCACCAGAAGAACCTCCACCCCGGCGTCGTCCAGGAGCCGGGCAAAGCTCGCGTCGTAGGCGGTCAGGCAGGCTATCTTCTCGCCGGCCTGTTTCATGGCATGCAGCGTTGTCACCGTCATCGGCGATTCCACATGGGACAGTTGGGGGCTCATCGCTAGTCTCCCGCTCGGCATTCGGCCATCAGCCTAAGGTCCAGCCTGTCAGTCAATTTCCGAGCCAACGCCTTAGGCCTGGCCACCGGACACCCGGTCGCCGGCGTCAAAGGGGCGCCGGATTGAAAAAGTGCCTGCCGGTGCGCACGCGGCGCACTTCCGCCAGCAGCAGCTGATAATCCTGCTCGCTGTTGACGATATCGATGTCGGCGGCATTCACGATGAGCAGCGGTGCGGCGTCATAATTGTAGAAGAAATGCGTGTACTCGGCGGAGAGCCGCTCCAGGTAACCAGGATCCATGCTCTGCTCGTAGCGCAATCCGCGCTGCCTTATGCGGTCCAGCAACACCGGCACCGGCGCCTGAAGATATACCACCAAATCCGGCTTGGGCGCATTCAGCGTGAGGTGCGCGTAAATTTGCTCGTAGAGCCGGATCTCATCCTCGTCAAGGGTCAGGCGGGCAAACAAGCGATCCTTGTCGAGGATAAAGTCCGCGATGCAGACGGGTGTGAACAGATCCCCCTGGCGCAGCTCAGCCATCTGCGCCGCGCGCTGCAGCAGAAAGAACAGCTGGGTGCCAAGAGCGTAGGCGCGCGGATTATCGTAGAAGCGGGCCAGAAAGGGGTTGTCCCCCGCACCCTCGCAGAGCAGCTGGCCACAGAGGCTGTGCGCCAGCCGCCGGGCCAGTGTCGTCTTCCCGACGCCGATGGGGCCTTCCACTACAACAAAGCGCACAGCGGAGTCCAAGCTTTATTCCCCGGGCAACCGATGGACCGCCTGAGGGGGCAGTCTGTCGATGAGATCGTCTACCTTTCCCGCTCCCGGCACCACGATTCCGGTGGCAATCTCCCGCAGGGGCAGCAACACGAAAGCCCGCTCAGCCATCCGCGGATGGGGAATCGTCAGCAATGGCTCAGCCATACGCAGATCGCCGTATAGAAGAATATCCAGATCCAGCGTGCGGGGCCCCCAGCGAAGCGCGCGACGCACCCGCCCCTGCCTGGTTTCCACCGCCTGCAGCGCCGCCAGCAGGTCCTGGGGTGCAAGCTCGGTGTCCAGGCAAGCCACCGCGTTGACGAAATCAGGCTGGTTCTGCGGGCCGATGGGAGCGCTCCGGTAGAGTGACGACCGCCGGACGACTCGGCTGCGCGAGAGTTGTTTCAGGCCTCCTAAGCCCTCGCGGATCTGAGCCACGGGGTCACCTAGATTGCCGCCGAGCCCGATGTAGACGAGCACCAATCACTGCCCGCCGACGGCGCGGCGCGGCGTTTCCCCGTGGCGCCGCTTCTGGGCTCCAGCGCGGCCTTGCTCGCCGACCGGCCGGTGCGTTAACGCTTGGGACGTTGTGTCCATCGGACGCTCAGTCCCTAGCAGGCCTGCGCCGGCCACGGCGACCCCGGCTGCGTGGCCTTGCCGGCTTCAGGATACCCGCCCGTTCGGAATCGTCGAGTTCCTGGAATCTTGTCCACCAGTCGCACAATTCCCGCAGGTCGTCGCCTGCCTCGGCACGAAGCAGCAGGAAGTCGTAGGCGGCCCGGAATCGGGGGTGTTCCAGCACCCGCAGCGGCCGCTTTCCGGTGGTCACCGCCAGCCTGGGCTGCAGCGCCCATATCTCCCGCGCCACGGTGCTGAAGCGTCGGGGGACGGCGACCCTCTGTGCCTGCTCGACCATGACCTCCTCCCCGGCCTGCTGTACAGCCACCGTGACCGAGTGTCCCGCGTCGCGGTACGCGTCCGCGCGCCGACGCATGGGCTCCCAAAGCAGCACCGCGAGCAGAAAAGCGGGAGTCACCGGCTTGCCCTCCGCTATCCGGGCGTCCGTGTTCGCCAGACCCTTTGCCACCAGCACTCGCGGGAAGCCCTCCGACTGCTCCTGCAGGCACTGGTCGGTGGCTGGAAATATGGGCGCGAACAGATCGTAGTGCCTCAGCAGCTCGAAGGCCTGCACAGCGGTACCGCTGTGAAAGAGCTTCAGCACCTCGTCGAAGAGGCGCGCCGGCGGCACCTCCCAGAGCAGCTGGGTCAATGCCGGTATCGGGCGCTCCGTGTCCGGGTGCAGGCGAAACCCCAGCTTGGCAGCGAAACGGACCGCGCGCAGCATGCGCACCGGATCCTCGCGGAAACGAGTCGCCGGATCGCCGATGAGCCGAATCAAGCCAGACTTGAGGTCATCCAGGCCGCCCGCCGTGTCCACAAGAGAGAAGTCGCGGATGTCGTAGTAGAGCGAGTTGATGGTGAAGTCACGCCGAGCGGCATCTTCGTCAAAACTGCCATAGACATTGTCGCGCACGATACGGCCATCGACGGTCTCGGCCTCGCCGGCCTCCGCCGAGTCGTGATGCGCTCGGAACGTGGCCACTTCGACGATCTCGCGGCCGAAGTGAACGTGCGCAAGGCGAAAGCGGCGCCCGATGAGCCGGCAGTTCCTGAACAGGTCCTTGACCTGCTCCGGCCGGGCATCCGTGACCACGTCGAAATCCTTGGGCTCGTGCCCCAGCAGCAGGTCCCGCACACCCCCGCCGACCAGGAAACTCTGGTAGCCCGCGCTCTTCAGGCGGTACAAAACCTTGAGGGCGTTCTTGCTGATCTCCGTGCGGGAGATAGTGTGCTCAGGCCTGGGAATGACGGCAGGTAATGAAGTGGTGGTGTCTATACTCGGTAGTTCCCTGGCGGTCAGCGCGGACTGGGCGCTATTGAGTGATTCCTCGGGGAGCGTATAATACCACTCCCCCGGGCCAGTTGAAGCCTGCGACCCGAGCACCGCTCCCATCGTCTAGCGGCCTAGGATGCCACCCTCTCAAGGTGGAGACCGCGGGTTCGAATCCCGCTGGGAGCGCCAACCTTTCCCAGCGCCGCCAACATCCCTGAGACGAAGGCCAGCCCCTGGCGACTCGACAAGCGGGTTGACCCTGTCCGCAAGGCATAAACCTGTTTAACGAGTTCAGCCTGATCGCCCCTGCCGGGATGCAGTTGATCCGTGGGAGATTTCCGTGAGCGCGGCGGTGCAGGCGAAAGTCGGGGCGAGTCAACGGAGTCGGCCACGCCCCTATCCATGCCTTCGGTCCCCTCCACAGGGTCGAAATACCAGCGGTCAGCAGCTCAATCGCTCACCGCCTCCGGGGCAGCAGGCCATGACGCGCGGTCGTCGGCCAACCGTCGCATCTGCCGTCGTCATCGAATGGGATGGATTTCGTGAAACGCCGGGGAAAGCTTGAAGGAAGAAAAAGGGCTGGTTGAACCAGCCCTTTTTCGGTATCCGGATCCGGAACCCCGTCAGATGAAAAGGCAAATATCGGATTCGCCGGCGAATTCGAAGAACGTGGCGGCACCTCCGAACTCAAGCCCGTCAACGAAGTCCGCGGGATTGAAATCAAAAAGGTCAACGGTCATCTGGCAGGCGATCATTTTCACCTCGGCCTCGAAGCACAGATCTCGCAGCTCCTGCAAACTGGCCACGCCTTTGTCTCGCATCTTTTTCTTCATCATGGAGGACATGACCGACTCCATGCCGGGCAATGCAGTGCCGAGGACCGGAAACCACTTGTCCATTCCCATGGGCATCGGCATACCGGGATTGCCCAGGGGAGATACCTTCAGATCGAGTTTCTTGCGAACCAGTTGCAGACCGTAGAAAGTGAAGAAAACCTGGGTTTCGTAGCCCAGCGCGGCCGCCGTGGAGGCCAAAATGAAAGGCGGGTAGCCCCAGTCCAGGGTCCCCTTTGTGGCGATGATTGCCAGCTTCTTCTCGTCAGACATAGGGCTTCTCCCCCGGTGATGTCAGAGTTGCGGGCGTTGGCAAATCAGGCCTTTTTCAACAGGAAGACGAACTTGCCGGCTTCTTCACCCGACTCGAGCAGCTCGTTTCCGGTCTGCTTGGAGAAGGCTTCGAAGTCCTTGACAGAGCCCGGGTCGGTCGCCACGATGCGCAGCACCTGACCAGCCTCCATACCGGAAAGGGTCTTCTTGGCGCGCAGGATGGGAAGTGGACAGTTCAGGCCCGTCGCATCGAGCTCTTGATCGAAAGCGGCCATTATTGCCTCCTGGTAAGACCGTGGTTGGAAGGTGGGTCTAGAATCGTTCTTTTATATAAAAATCTTCTAATTCTTGCAAGCAAGCCGCCAAGGCCGGTTTGCAGCGGGCTCACCCCGCGGAAGGGGCACTTAAAACGACCCGTTGGAGCATCCGACCAGCCCCCACAGACGCGCCGGGCCTATCCCGGGGGCAGCGGTGGCCCGACCGGTAAGCCGTGGCGCAGCCAGGCGTTTATACCGCCCTTCAGGTTGTAGACCTCTTCCCTGCCGCGCGTCTTCATGAATACACAGGCTTGCGCAGAGCGGGCACCGCTGCGGCAGTAGAACACGACCTTCGGGTCCACTGGCAGCGCGTCCGCGTGGGACGGCAACAAATGCAGCGGCAGGTTTTCCGCAGCCGGAATGGCGCCCCGCGCCACCTCGGCCGGCGTGCGCACATCGATGAGACGCAGCCTCTCACCGCGGGCCAGCCAGGTGGCCAACTCGTTTGCATCCAGTTCTCTCACAGTCATGGGGACATTGAAGACACAAAGCATGTTAGTATATGCTTATTTTCTTTGTATAACAAAACGGCGGGGCGAGGTGTCTTCTACAAGGTCTCCTGCACCAAGCCGAAGTCCGGACGGCCGGCCATTGAGTCAGGCTGCGACGTGCGTGAAACTACACTTAGCGTCCACAGCGGGGTTCCGCTTCCGGCCAGCCGACCGCTCTGTTTAGGCAACCTCCGACCCTCGGGACCAATATGGATTTTTTTCCAATTTTCCTGAACATCAAAGGCCGTTCTTGCCTTGTCGTCGGCGGCGGCGAGGTGGCGGCACGCAAGGTGGCCCTGCTGCGCGAGGCGGGCGGCCATGTCACTGTGGTGGCCCCCCAGCTCGGCCCCAAACTACGCGAGCTCGTGGCGCGGGGAGAGATCCACTGTCGTCTCGGCCAATTCGAGCCCGCCGACCTGGACGAGCGCCACCTGGCCATCGCCGCCACGAACGAGGGCGAGGTCAACGCACAGGTTGCTGCCGAAGCGACAGAGCGCCGTATCCCCGTCAACGTCGTCGACCAGCCGAAGCTCTGCAGCTTCGTTGTGCCCTCCATCATCGACCGCTCGCCCATTGTTGCCGCCGTCTCCAGCGGCGGAACCGCCCCGGTTCTGGCTCGACTGCTCCGGGCCCGGCTCGAGACCCTGATCCCCGCCGCCTACGGGCGGCTCGCGCGCCTCGCAGCCGACTTCCGGCAGGAGGTCAAGGACAAGTTCCAACATGCGCCCAATCGGCGCATGTTCTGGGAACGGGTTCTGCAGGGGCCTGTCGCCGAGATGGTTTTCGCCGGCCAGGAGAAGGCGGCTCGCGACGCTCTGACGGCGACGCTGGCTTCCGAGTCGGGAGAGCCCCGTAAGATGGGCGAGGTCTATCTCGTCGGTGGCGGTCCCGGCGACCCCGATCTGCTGACATTCCGCGCCCTGCGTCTCATGCAGCAGGCTGATGTTGTCGTCTACGACCGGCTCGTCGCCAAGGCCGTTCTAGACCTGGTACGCAGGGATGCCGAGCGCCTCTACGTCGGCAAGGAGCGGGACAACCACGCCATGCCACAGGAGGACATCAACCAGCTGCTGGCACGGCTGGCCCGGGAGGGAAAACGCGTCGTGCGCTTGAAGGGCGGCGATCCATTCATCTTCGGCAGGGGCGGCGAGGAAATCGAGACCCTGACACAGGAAGGCGTTCCCTTCCAGGTGGTCCCTGGCATCACAGCGGCATCGGGTTCGGCATCCTACGCCGGGATCCCCCTAACCCATCGGGACCACGCCCAGTCCTGCGTTTTCGTAACGGGCCACCTGAAGGACGGCACCGTCAACCTCAACTGGTCCATGCTGGCACAGCCTCAGCAGACGGTGGTCTTCTACATGGGGCTAAAGGGCCTGGCCACCATCTGCCGCCAGCTTGTGGCCCATGGGGTATCGCCACACATGCCGGCCGCCTTGGTGCAGCAGGCCACCACGTGGCGACAGCGGGTGCTGGTGGGAACCGTGACAACGCTGCCGACACTGGTGGAAAAAGCGAAGCCGAAGCCACCCACCCTGATCATCGTCGGGGAAGTAGTCAAACTGCACGAGAAGCTCGCCTGGTTCGAGCCCCATGAGACCTTCGCGAACCAGGCCGAACACGAGTCGGCGGAAGAGAAGGCGGTGTCGGGCTCGGTGACCGGGTGACTCGGCAAAGATAGCGGGCCGCGGGCAGCAAGACGCAAGCAGGGAGCAAAGGGCACAAAGAAAGGTGGGTCGGTGACTGGGGACTCGGTGAGCCGGGGCTCTGCTTTACGGGGGAGGGACTGCTGCGGTCGCTGGCCGGCGCCCGCGCGATCAATCCGTCTTCGGGCCGAGCTGGTCCTGGCGAACCCGCGTGAAAAAGAAAGCGTCCCCCTGCTCGAGACTGACCTGCCGCCCCTGGGCATCCACCAGAGGCTGCTCGTAGTCGTTCCAACCCCGCAGGCCTGTCTTCAGATTGATGGCGTCCTTGTAGCCCATGATGGTCATCGTCTTGGCGGCCAGCAGGCTGCGATTTCCGGAGCGGCAGACCACCACGATGCGTCGGTCGCGGGCTTCGACAAGCTCTGGCAACGTCTCCTCGTATCCCCACTCCACCGCCGACTCAAGAATCCCCCGGGGCACGCTCAGGGAGCCCTCGATATGCATGGCGTCGTATTCGTAAGGCTCGCGCACGTCGAGGACCAGAATATCGCTCCCGGCCTCAAGTTCCTCAACCAGGTCCCAGGGAAAAATCTCCTGTACCGTCGGCAGGCATTCGTTAAGCAGATCCATGAAGCGCTTCATCGGAGAGTCTCCAGAGCTAGAACCCCTCAAACATCAGAATTTAATAAAAGGCTAAATCAGCCACGAAGTCCAATCAACGCTGGGGGCGCGGGTGTATTCCTACCCTGGGGCTACTGGCAGAGCCCCTGCTCTACGGCAATCACCGCGGCCTCCACCCGCGAGTGCACCTCCAGCTTTCGCAGTATGGATTTCACGTGCAGCTTCACGGTGCCGTCGGAGATGTCGAGTTCGCGTGCGATGGCCTTATTGCTTCTGCCCGCCGCCAGCTGGCAGAGGATCTCACGCTCGCGCCGGGTCAGTATGGAGAATGGCGAGCGGCCACGCTCGGCGGGACGTTCGCCCTGCACAACTCTGGCCAGCACGCCGGCCATGTCAGGCGCCACTACCGTTTTCCCCGCCAGCACATCGTCGAGAGCGTTCACCAGCTCTTCCGGCTCCATGTCCTTGAGCAGGTAGCCCTGGGCACCGTTTCGCAGGCACTCCACCAGGTCCCGTTCCTCCCGACTGGTCGTTAGCATCACCACCGGCATGTTCGCGGACTGGGTCCTCAAGCGGCGAAGCACGTCCAGGCCGTCCATCTCGGGCATGCGCAGATCCAGCAGCACGACATCGGGACGTATGTCGGTGGCCAGACGGCACCCCTCCGCACCAGTGCCTACCGCGGCAGCCACTTCGATACCCTGGCGACGCAACAGCTCCTCCAGCCCGCTGCGGAACAGAGTATGGTCGTCGATGAGAAGAACCCGAACGTTACCGGCTTTTTCCGTCACTTGCCTAGGGCGCGCGGGGATGGGTGAAGTTAAGCTCAATGCGCGTACCCTCGGCGGGCTCGCTCTCGATGGTGAGCTCACTGCCGAGTCGTTCCGCACGCTCCCTCAGGATGGCCAAACCGAGGTGCTCGCCCGGCTTGCTCTCAAGCGTTTCCGTGGGCATACCGATGCCGTCGTCCTCCACCATTACGTGATAGGCGCCCGCTTTGTCACAACGCAGCAATATGCGCACCGCCCGGGCACGACTGTGCTTGCGCACGTTCGTCAACGCCTCCTGCACGATGCGCAGAACATGGATCTCCAGACTGGCCGGCAGACTGGGTTGCTGACACTCCTTCTGGAAGAAAGTCACGATACCGGTCTCCCGTCGGAACCGCGCTACGGTATCCTCGAGGGCCGGCAACAGCCCCCGTTTGTCCATGGGCGCCCGGAAATGGGCCAGCAGCCCCCGGAGCTCGGTATTTGCTTCCTCCAGGCCGGACTGAATCTCGCCCAGTTCGCCCCGGGCCTGCGCCTCATCGCCCTGTCGCAATGTGTCATCCAGCATCCGCACCTGGAAGCGGAGGCTGGCCAGGGTCTGCGCCAAGGAGTCGTGCAGCTCATGGGCAAGGAGATTACGTTCCTGCATGATCGACAGGCGTTGCGCCTGCTGGTCCAGGCGGACTTTCTCGATCGCCATGCCCAGGTGTCGGCCGATGCTGGTGAGCAGGTCCCGCACGTCCTGCTTGCCCCCCAGCCCCGGCGGCTCCACGAACAGGTTGTAGACCCCTACCGTCTTGCCGTGGTAACGCAGTGGCACAGATATGGTCTCGAGGCGGCCTGCCCCCAGGGCAAGCCGATGGTCCGAGTCCGCGGCGCCGGAGTCTGGCGGCGGATTGGCCACATCCCCCCCGGAAACGACGGTGCCCCACATGGAGCGGTCCATGGGAACCAGACGCTCTTGCTCCTGCTCCCGGTCGGTCAGCCCGACACTCGCCACCAGCTGCATCTGATCGTCCTGGTTGAGCAGTCGGACCGTTGCCGCCCGCGCGCCCACCACGTCGATCAGCGTATGCAGGAAGCGCGTCAGCAGATCGTCCAGGTCGTTGAAGATGTTGATGCTCGCGGCCACGTCGTAGAGCACCTGCAGGGAACGCGTCTTTGAGGCCAGCGCCTCCGTGTGGCGATGCACCTCCCGATCCATCTGACTACTGAGCCGGTCCAGCTCATCGCTGAGGGCATTGATGTTTCGGGCCAGCTCGTAGAGCTCGCCACGGGATGGCTCGGGCATGCGGATGCCCCGATCTCCCGCGCGCATCGCCAGAGCCCACTGCCGCAGCTGGCTTAGAGGGGTCAGGAGCTGCCCTTTGATGCGCCGGAAGACCACGAAAACCAGCACGGTGCCCAGGCTGAGGAGCACGAACTGGGCGCCGATCAGCCAGACCGCGACCGCCGGCTGAAGCAATAGCAGCAGCGCAATGGCGGCACCGCTAACCAGCACCACCAGCAACCCGGCCAGAAGACGGCATACCGGGCTGCTCAAGAATTCCACGGATCGCGCTGCCTGACCAAGAACGCAGGCGACCAGGCGACGGCCACCCGCTGCGCCGGCAGACTGCTCCCCCACGACCCGCTGCTTGGCCACGGTATGCATGACTGGAGACTATCTCACAAACTCGCCGCCATGGCATCGTTTCGGGCAGGCTTCCAGCCCGGTGCAGAAGCCAGCTGTGATGCAGGCGTAGCGCGCGACCAGAGGAATTAGCGCCGCGACTAGTCCCGGCTGGGCGGTGAGTAGTTGGCGTCGTTCGGATTGAGGAAGATGAAGCGGTACGCACCCTCCTCCATCTCAACGTAATCCATGGTCGCCCCGCGGAGCAACGCCACGTGTCGGGGCGCGATGATGACCTTCACGCCCGCAGAATTGATCTCGATGTCCTCTTCGCCTGGCTCGTCAAAACCCATGGCGTAGTCCAGGCTCCCGTCTGCTTTCTGAGTGGCCGCAACACGCAGGACCAGGTCGCCCATGTTGCCCTGCTCGGCGGACTTTCTTATCTGCTCAGCGGCTGCCTTGGTAACTTCGAACATCAGCTGTCTTTCTCCTCAAGGTTCGTCGGCGGCATCCGGGTCGAAGCTTAAGCCCCCGCGATTATTGTCGGCTGCTCACGAATGCTAGGAAGCGGTCCGTCCAGCGACTTCGCCCGGTGTTGCGCAGATGCACGTAGCTGGCCAGAAGGTTGCGGTAGACGATACCATCCCGCTCACCGTCTATTCCGGTTCCCCGCAAAAGCTGGTAGGCATAGGCGAGTCCCGGTTCCAGTTTCTCGAGCCGCGAATAGTGGAACTCGTGACAGGGCACAGACATGGTCGTATCGGCGGCCCGGGGCCAAGGGCTGTCTGACGTCTCCTGGACGCGTGCATAGCCGCGGCCCTGGGGCCGCTCACTCATCTGCACGTCCGCAGGCAGCACCCCCACCATCTCGAACGACGCACCGCGCCAGCGTATGGTTCGGCTCAGGTACATGAGTCCGCCGCACTCCGCGTAGGCCGGCAGGCCGGATTCGATGGCGCGGCGAATGGCTTGCCGAAGGGGCACGTTGGCCTCCAGTGCCCGGGCGTGCACCTCAGGGAACCCACCGCCGATGATTATCGCATCTGCCTCCGGCAGACGGGCATCCTTGAGGGTGTCGAACGGGATCAGGTCCGCACCCGCCGCCGTCAACGCCTCCAGATCGTCCGCATAGTAGAAACCGAAGGCGGCGTCTCGCGCAATGGCAATGCGCAGTCGACCGCGGAAGGTGCCTTGCCCGACCTCAGGTGTCACAGCCGGCACCACGGTGTTCCGCGCCAGCCCGCTCAGGGTCTCCAGGTCCACCTGCTCGGCTATGGCATCGGCAAGCCGAGCGACGGTAGCACGGGCTCCCTGTGCCTCGTTGCTCGGTACCAGCCCCAGGTGACGTTCGCTGATCTCAACTCGGGGGTCGCGCCGCACGGCCCCCAGCACCGGCACGTCCGTGTATTCATCCAATATGCTGCGCAGCTTCTGCTCGTGACGCACGCCCCCCACTTGGTTGAGGATAACGCCGGCCACTTCAACAGCCGGGTCGAAGGCCTGAAAGCCGAGGACCAGGGGCGCCACGCCCCGTGTCATGCCCCGGGTGTCCAGGACCAGTACCACCGGAGCATGGATCAGCTTGGCCAGAGCGGCATTGCTGTTGGAGCCGTCCAAGGAGAGCCCGTCGTGCAGCCCTTTATTGCCCTCGATGAGGCTCAAATCAGCACCGGCTGCCCTGGAAACGAACAAACTCCGAATCTCCCCGGGGGACATGGTGTGAAAATCCAGGTTGTAGCAGGCACGCCTGGCGGCAATGGACAGCCACATGGGGTCGATGTAGTCGGGCCCCTTCTTGAAGGGCTGAACGGTCATTCCACGCGCTGTCAGGGCCGCACAGAGACCCAGAGTGACCGTCGTCTTCCCCGACGACTTGTGGGCAGCGGAGATGAGGAGATGTGCCATGGCGCTGGTACCGACACTCGACTGCCCTGGCCTCGCTCTAGCCCGGATTTCTCACCGGGATTCGGACTCTTGGGTCGCTCTGGCAAAGCAGATTGGCCGATCGTCCGCAGAGGCATAGCTGTAGCTATGTCTCAAGGAGGATCGGTCAAGATGCAAAGCCAGAGTGGGCCAAGAGC
>JASJBY010000130.1 GCA_030066245.1 Gammaproteobacteria bacterium | reverse complement strand
TCCCCGGCCACAAGACTGCGCAGGTTGTCCAACACACTGCCCATGAACACCGGCGTCACCTCCAGTCCGGCGGCGTCGGCCTGTCCGCCGTAAGCGTAACCCTTAACCACGCCGATTCTAAGCCCTCTCAGGTCGGCCAGCGTCCGGTACCGGTGCGGCGCGTCGCGACGCTTGACGAAATGAGTTTCCGTGACGATGTAGGGCTTGCTGAAGGCGAGCTTGCGTGCCCGTTGCTCGGTGAACCAGACGCTTGCAATGACGTCCTGGCTGCCCTGCTCGGTGGCCTCCAGGTCTCTTGGCCAGCTTGTCAGGGTGAGCGATGACCCATAACCGGCGCGTTGTAGAGCCTCGGTGACCAGATGCACGGCCAGACCGCTGTGCTGCACGCCGGGCGCCACATACGGCGGCCAGGGGCTTGCCACAACGGAGAGCTGCTCCCGGGCGGTCACCGACCCGCAGAGCAACAGTAGCGCCACCCCGGCCAGAAGGAAGCACCTTCGTCTGGGTGCCACGTTGCCCGTCGCCACCGTACGCATGTCTCGCCACATCACCGCTGTCAAGCTTCTCCTGATCATCGGTCGCTCGTGCCAGCGCAGCAGTCTCAAGGTCCGACCGGGGCGCCGCTGGCCGTCTGTGCCCACGCCCCGGCCGAATCAGCCTGCCGCGGGTTGCGCATCGATTTTATAGTGTAACCCCACCCTCGACACATCACAGCGGCAGGGAGCACCAGCGGGGAACCGCGTAGCAACCACCGGGGCAGGACCTGTCCCGACCGAGCCGCCGACGGCAGTTAGCAACGGGCCTCCCTCAGGAAGCAGCCTGATGAGCCGCTGGGGGCGCAGACGCCGGCTGAGTCACTCGAGCCAGCCTATCTCCCGGGCGGTGAGGGGACCGACCACGACCTGGCGGAGCCGGCGCGGTGTCGCAGCCTCCGTGCTCGAAACGGGGATCCGGCCGCCCATGATTTCCGCCCGGGTCTGAGGATAGAGGGGCTGGCTGCCGGGATCCGCGAAGCCGTGGGGGTGGAGCGGCAGATTGGTTGCGGGGTCGTACTTGTCCGTGGCGCCCAGCGTGTGCAACAGCTCATGGGCCAGAACAACCTGGTTACTGCCCTGGTATGCCCTGTCGGCAAAAGCATTGACCACGCCTATGAGGCCTTTCTGCAGACCCAGGGAATGGCTCAGCGAGCGATGAGACGCCGGGTCGAAGTACTGCACGAACACTTCGATGTCAGCAGGCGGGGGGGCGGGTCCCTTGTCAACCCGGAAGTTCCAGTATCGCAGCTTGAGGCTCCAGTACATCACCGCGAGAGGGTGCCGATTGTGCGGTGGTGGGGGCGGCATTTCGGTCAATGTGGCGCCCAGCGTTACCCGCACGGGTGATTGCAACGTCACACCGAAACGACGCCCCTCCCGGGCCATGAAGGCCGGGATTGCCGCGAACGCTGCCGAGTCCAGTCCGGAGATGTAGTCCGCAGAAACCCGGCTACCGTCAGCATTGATGGGATAAACCGTCACCCACAGGGCTTCGTTCCAGTCGGTGGTCCGGGCGCGCGCAAGCCACGTGCCGCCGCCCACCATAAGCAGCAGGTAGAGAAGCAGTCCTATCCTGATCATCTTCCACATACGCTTGACAGTCCTTCGCCGCCGCCCAGCACTCCGTCACTAGTCAACGGCGGACCCGCGGAAAGGTTTAACCCGCATATGGGACCCGTCGGAGGGGGGGCAGAGCCAGGCACCGTTCTGCTAGAGTTTGGCCATGGAGTTGCGCGTAGCAGTGGCCCTCACCTTCATGGGTGTCTTGTTTGTACTCTCCTCGATCCCGGGACGCGCCCGTCCGGGCGATCGGTTGCTGGTGCGAATCGCTGCCCGAACGCCGCCGTTGGTGCAGAAGACCCTGCATGTGCTTTTCTACGGGGGCCTGAGCTGGCTGTGGTTCTGGGCGCTTGCTCCGCTGCCTTTGCAGCTTCCAAACCGCCTGCTCGCGGCGTTCCTGATCGCTGCGGGTTTCGGTGCCTTTAACGAGTGGCATCAGATTCGGCTGCCCGATCGCTACGGCTCTCTCGCCGACGTGGCGCTGAATTCGACGGGGGCAGGTCTCGGGCTGCTCCTGGCGGTGTTCCTGGCCGAGTAGCCGGAAGAGAGCCTTAAACGCCGCCCGCACGTTCCGACGTCGGATCCGAGCAGTCGCATGCAAGTTTCTCTGGTCTCCCCATACGGGCCCAAGGACAGGCAGACCGCCCGCTACCTCGACGCTTGCCTGGAAGAGCTGTCGAGTCTGCTCGGGGACGCGTTTTGTCCCTATGCACTCGAGCAGGTGCATGGGACCATCATCGGGCTGGAAGGCCGCCGACACGGTCAGGTAGTGTTGAACGCCAACAGCCAACGCCCCATGAATGCCGCGGCGCTGCTGGCCTTTTTGCGTCAGTCACACAATCCCGAGTTGCGAGTTCAGATCGGGGGATTTTGCGCCGATGCCGACTACGGGTTCGCGAGCCGGGGCCAGCACCCCTACCTGCGGGCATTCTCCGTGCAGAAGCGCGCGGCCGTGACCATTGGCTGGCCGGTGCGCGACGGCGGTTACCTGCTCGCTCTGGATGCGCTCCGGCGCCGCCTCAACACGTTCAATATCGCGCACAATTTGCACACCGGCGAGTCGGACATCGACAACGACTTCTATATGGTGCTCGGACACGTGGCCGGAGAAGGGCCAAGGGGCGAGGCCGCGCGGCGAGTCGAGTCACGGATGCAGGAGATCCTGTCGGCGAGTGAGCCCCTCACGCTGGACGTGAGCCGGCAGAATCTGAGTATCGTGGCCTACACCGAGCCCATGCTGCCACCGGCAAACACGCGGGTGCTTTCCATCGATGACCCTAACCTGACGCCCCAATCGCTGCTCGAGCTTTATTGATTTCGAAAGACGCGATTGAGCGTAGCGACGGCGAGGCCCGGCATTTTCACGGAGAGGCGCACCGCCCACCGGCTTGTGGCCGCCGCCCGATCGCATGGAGTCGTTGCCGGCCTGGCGCGAAACGAAGTTGCCGAGAGGACCCCTGTCGGGAGAACAGTTCAGACCTCATGATGCCTATAATTAGGCTTTATGTTGGTTTTTTAGCCGCGCGCCCCCAGGACCGCGCGTCTGACCCCAGGCGACCGACGTCGCATTCGAATCAGCACCCACCACACCACCGGGGTAATAAGCATGAAGGTTGAAACAGCGTCCCTCTCCCACTGGCCGCTTCAGGCAGGCACCAGTTATGTCCGGCCGCCAGAGCTTCCCAAACACGTGTTCCTGGACAGTCCGGCCACGGATGTGATGACGGACTTCACCTACGTGCGACCGCTTACGATTGGCGCACTCGTCACTATCGACGACGCCCTCGAGCATATGAAGACCTCAGGCGTCCGCTTGCTGCTCGTCACCAATGCCGTGGAGCACGTCATCGGCCTGGTGTCGTCCTACGACATTCAAGGCGAGAAGCCCGTGAGGCTGGTTGAAGAAGCCAGAGCTGCCAGGAGCGATATCACCGTCGCCCAGATCATGACCACGCTGGATCAGATCCGGGTTCTGAACATGATCAGCGTGCGCAACGCACAGGTCGCGCATGTGGTGAGCACGCTGCGGGAGCTTGAGCAGCGCCATTTGCTCGTCTGTGAAAGCGAAGACGGGAGCGAATCGACGCCCGGGCTGGCCGAGGAACTGCCCCCCTTCGCGACCACAGGATGGGAGAAGAGCAAAGCGGTCCCGAGCCGCACGGCCCAGCAGCAGGTGCGCGGCCTGTTCTCCGCAGCTCAGATCGGGCGCCAGCTCGGCGTGGACATCAGCGAGGTCATGACAGCCGCGCACTCCCTCGCCGAGATGACCCATGAGCTGGGACATGCGTCGCCGTCCTAGGCACCGAGTGTAGACAACGCCGCCCAGGCGACCGACGGACTGAATTCCCAGGCATCGGTGCGTTGCGAGGACTGGCAGGGCCGCCGCCGGGGGATTCGGGAGATGCCGTGAGTACGTTGGATTGTCCTGCGGGCCTGGTGGAACTGGCACACGACCTGGCCGACCTGGCCGGAGGCGTTCACCGTCAGCATTTCCGCCGACCGCTGGCCGTCGACTCGAAGCCCGACGGCAGTCCAGTGACTGCCGTGGACCGTGACGCGGAACGCGTCATGCGCGAGCGGATTGAACGGGCCCATCCCGATCACGGCATTGAAGGCGAGGAGTACCCGTCCAGGAATGCGGCCGCAGAGTATGTGTGGCACATCAACCCACTGGACGGGACCAAGCTCTTCCTGAGTGGGGTGCCTCTGTTCGGCACCCTCATATCCCTTTCCCGGTCCGGGCACTTTCTGCTCGGCCTAGTTGATCAGCCGATTCTCCGTGACCGCTGGCTGGGAGCGAATGGCCACGGGACCGTCCTCAACGGCAAGTCGGTCCGGACCCGCGCCTGCGAGTCGCTCTCCCGGGCCGGTGTATGCACCTATGGTCCCGATGGGCATGCGGCACCCTTCGACGACGCCATCAGACGCGTCGGCACGCGCGCGAAGTGGATGCGCTACGGTGCCGAGTGCTACGACTTTGGTCTCCTGGCAGCCGGTTTCTCCGATGCCTACCTGGACGCCGGCCTGGCGGTGCACGATTTCGCGCCCCTGGAAGTACTGGTCCGAAATGCGGGCGGCTCGGTCACGGATTGGGAGGGACGCCCCCTGACCACGGAATCGGACGGCAAGGTGCTTGCCGTGGGCGACGGAAGACTCTTGCCGGAGCTGCTGGACGAACTGCACGGCCGGACGGCTCCTTGACGGCACCAGCCCATGGTGCGCTGTTCTCGTCCGGGCGGCGGGCGCCCACTTGCACCCAGGCATCCGGGCTGTAAACCTACGCACTACGGGTTGTCCGGGGCCCCCGCGAGCGTCAGCCTCCTCCAGGCTGGCGGCAAGCGCCCCTTCACCTACGTCACCGTTCGGTCGCCCATGTCTCTGCTAGCTAAAGTTCGCGCTGTGTTGACCCTGGGTCAGGGTGTCGCCCGCGGGCTCCCCGAACTCACCGCCGCCGAGGAGGATCCCATTGCCTTGTTCGGCCGCTGGTTCAAGGATGCCGAGAAAGCCGGGATATTCCTTCCCAATGCCATGACCGTTGCCACCTGCGGCAAGGACGGGTCGCCCGCCGCCCGCATGCTGCTGCTGAAAGGGTTCGACGCGCGCGGCTTCGTGTTCTTCACCAACTACGGAAGCCGAAAAGCGAAGGAGCTGCTGGACAACTCCCGAGTGGCAATGGTTTTCTACTGGGCCATGCTGGAACGACAGGTACGCGTGGAGGGACAGGTGGAGCGCATTTCCGAGCAGGAGTCGTTCGCATACTTCAAGACGCGACCCCGCGGCAGCCGCATCGGTGCCTGGGCCTCCGACCAGAGCAGCCCGCTCCGGAGCCGGGAGGTTCTCGAGCGGCGCGTGCGTGAGTACGAAGAGAAGTTCGCGGACGGAGACGTCCCTCTGCCGCCGTTCTGGGGCGGCTACCTTACGAGGCCCCAGCGCATCGAGTTCTGGCAGGGCCGTCTGGACCGCCTGCACGACCGGCTGAGCTACACCCGCGAAGCCGAGGGGTGGGCCATCACCAGACTTTATCCCTAGCGCAGGGCGGTTAGGCTCCCCCCCGCCGGTAACCGCACCAAATCCACTTTTTTGTCGGGAACTCTAACATCACGGTAACCCGCCGGGGCCGGGGTGCTTCGCTCCCAAGCCCCGAACATGCCCGGCATTTGGCCGCCCTCGGTCGGCCTGCACCGCCCGGCGCCAAAACCCGAGCATGTCGGTCAACTTTACAGGTCCGCCAGCCCCTCGAAAAATTCGTTTGCTTTGTCAATGCCTTATCGTTGTGGCTCAGTTATTGCGAAAAATGCGACCGACAACAAAACAAGACGATGACGTCGAGCATCGTCACATGCGTGCCCTTAGTGGAATGAATAACAATGACGACCATCCAGAGCCGTCCCGTCGGGGCGACGAGCGCCCGCTGTCGCGTTCTCCACCACCACATCCATGGAGCCGCGCTGCTCACTGCCAGTCTCCTGTCCTGCAGCGTCCTCGCCCTGCCGGAGGATCCCTGGGAGGGGGGCAGTGGGGCCCGGTGATTCCCTGGCCCCACGTGGCCGTGTCCGGCGCCAACCTGCCTGACGGCCGTATCCTGACCTGGTCGGGTTCCGAGCGGGACACCTGGCCGACCACTGAGCAGACCTACAGCGGCACCTGGGATCCGGCGATCGGCGAATTCGTGGAGATCTTCCACGCCGGGCACAACATGTTCTGCGCCCATCTGGCCATGGCGGAGGATGGCCGCGTGTTCGTCAACGGCGGCCGCAACCAGACCAACAGCCCGTGGACAAGCCTGTTCGACTACCGTGACAACAGCTGGGTCCAGATCCAGAACATGCCCTCGGGCGGACGCTGGTACCCCACGACGCTGCAACTGGCCGACGGTGATATGTTCACGGCCATCGGTACCGCCACCAACCAGCGCAATCCCGAGCGCTGGGATCCGCGTGCCGGCTGGCGGGTGCAGAACGGCATCGACTTCAACGCCATGGTGCCGGACGACTACTTCAGCTCGGGAAGCCATGGTGAAAGCCGCTGGTGAGTCCTCTCCGGAGGCATACAGGCGGACGCGCCACAGGCACTCTGGCGCGCGAACTCGGAGAACCAACGCTTCCTGGTGGCATTCGGGCCCCAGGAAGGTATCGCCACAATCGGGCGCTTCCAGAACTGGGTGGTCCGGGTGCTGGACTCCGAAAACAGGCCCGTGTACCCCGCGCGCATCGGTCTGAACGGCGGCATGCCCGGACACGGTCACGGCCTGCCCACCCAGCCCCAGGTCACAACCTATCTCGGCAGTGGCAGGTGCCTGGTGGAAGGCATGAAGCTGTATATGGCCGGTGACTGGCTCTTTGTCCTGGCCCTAGAGACCCCCAGCACAAAGGACCGCGTCACGTTCGAAGTCATGGTCGATTACCGAGTGTAGTGTCACACAATTAAGTCGAAATAATGTATCCTGTGCCTTCCGAGTAGGAGGGAGGGATGCATGCGTCACGCACCGCGTATTGAGTTGACTGCCGAGGAACGCGACGTGTTGGAGAACACGGTTCGTTCGAGCCGCTCCGCGGTTCGCGATGTGTTCCGAGCACGCATTATTTTGTTGGCCGCCGATGGCTGGGAGAGTGGCGACATCGCTGCCGAACTGGCCACCGGCCAGGACACGGTGTCGAAATGGCGCCGGCGTTTTGCTGAGAAGCGTCTGGCCGGTCTCACCGACCAGCCCGGACGTGGGCGAAAACGCCAGTACACCGACCAAACGGTTGAACGCATCGTCGAGGATACGCTTCATAGCACACCCGAGCAGGCCACGCACTGGTCGACCCGAACCATGGCCAAGCATGCCGGGCTCAGTCACACCACGGTGCAGCGCATCTGGCGCGCCCATGAACTCAAGCCTCATCTGCTGCGCACCTTCAAGCTCTCCAACGACAAGCACTTCGTGGAGAAACTGCGCGACGTCGTTGGCCTGTATCTGAATCTGCCCGAACACGCGCTGGTCTACTGCGTCGATGAAAAATCACAAATCCAGGCTCTGGACCGCACTCAGCCAGGACTGCCGTTGAAGCAGGGGCGCTGTGGCACCATGACCCATGATTACAAACGCCACGGCACGACCACACTGTTCGCTGCGCTCAACGTGCTCGAGGGCACGGTTATCGGCAAGTGCTACCACCGCCATCGTCATATCGAATACCTTCGGTTCCTGGGCGAGGTCGACCGACAAACGCCCGCAGAGCTCGATATTCACCTCATCGTCGATAACTATTCAACGCACAAACATGAGCGGGTCACGGTGTGGCTGAAGCGCCGTCCCCGCTTTCACGTTCACTTCATCCCGACTTCGTCCTCTTGGCTCAACCTCGTCGAGCGTTTCTTTCGGGATATCACCGACCGGCAAATACGCCGGGGCGTCTTCAAGAGTGTGCGTGAACTGACAAAGGCCATCTATGATTTTCTCGAACACCATAACGACAACCCAAAACCCTTCGTCTGGACCAAGACCACAGGCCAGATCCTCGACAAACTCTCGCCCCTTTATGCGAATCGAGGATAATTGGACTTAATTACGATCCAGTACACGAGTATGCCGGAAGGCTGTTTTCTTCGTTGCTTTCTGGCAACCCTGCTGGGGGCATCCTGTTTCCGGCGCTGTCGGCAAGCGACGCCCCTTGTCGGAACGCGAGAAACCCGAGTTTGACACCGCCTACGCACATGATGCCGATTTTCAGAGACAGGTCAGCGGCTTACGCGGCTGCTGGAAAACGGCCGTGTATCTAGGTCTTCAGCCCAGCTGAAGGATGGGCGGGGGATTCTTTATTTTTAGCGACTTCAGTCGCTTGGCGGTCTCTGGAGAGGGTTCGGTGACCTGCCAAACGGTGCCGTTCGGGCTCAACAATTGCGCAAGTTTTACTCTCTTCAAATCGTCGCGGATGTTACGCCAAGTATCCCCGCAGGCTTGTTCGGCAATCCGTTCCAACAACAGCGCCAGCACGGTCAGGAACACGTGGGCATGGATGCGATGGGGGGCGTGGTGGTACACCGGTCGAAGACCTAAGCCGCTCTTCAAGGTACGCCAGGCTTCCTCTACCCGCTGCAACTGTTTGTAGCCCAGGGCCATGTCTTCGGCATTAAGGGTATCGTCGTTGCTGTGCACGACAAACTTGCCATCGAGCCGCGCCTGCTCGCGCACACGGGCTTGGTCGATAACGGGTTTACCGCTGCGGGTTAAGCGAATGTATTTGCCATAGCGGCCACTGGCCCGCAGGTGACAGACTCGCTTGGTATGACACCCCGCCGAGCACTCCCGTAGCGTGGCCAACTCGGCTTCCAATTCCTTGAGCACCTGCTCCCGGTGTTGGCGCTGACGCTTCTCTTCCTGCGGGTTGTGGCACACTACGTAACGCCGTCGACGCTCACCCTCGCCCACTACAACCTCTTTGACCCGCAGGTTATCGGCGACCTCCTGGTAGCGCCCAGGACGGGTCAGCACCGCTTTGGCTACTTCACCGCAATCAGCCTCGACACAATCGACAGCATGTTGGTGGCTAGGATTGTTTTGATTCTTTCCATGACAATGCCGAGTTCTTACATTGAGTAGACGGACATCGGCCGTGTTGTAAAACGGTATGTTTCCGTCTCCCCCGCATCCGGCCGGCTTTCCAGGGGCGAGGGTCGTACCAGAGAGCGTCGCGCCAGTCCTCATATATATCACATAGTTATGTGCGAATGAGGCGGAAGTGCGACGCAACCGGAGGGCTTGTCGCGGCGGAGAAATGCGGACATATTCCGCGTATCAACGGGCAAATCACGCTCTGAGTACGCGAGACCCCAGGTCTGAGCCGTAGGCGCACAGATGGGGCTTCTCTGCTCCGCGGCGCTCTGCATTAGGCTACCCGCTTCCGGGTCGGAGAGCGAGAGGAGGGGCCCAGCCAGATAGGTACAGCTGAGTGACGGCTCACCACCGGCAAGCGGACCATCAAACAGCACCCTGCAGTTGGCTGCTGTGGGTCGTGTCCCGTCATCTGACTGCAATACTCAGGAATGCTACCCGATAACAGCGGAGTCCTGGCGAGCCGCGCTGTGTGCCGTCTCGGTCAGCGCAAGGCCTGGTCACTAGCATCGCCCTCGTCGCAAGCGTGTTTACGAGCGCCGACTATACTAGTTACTTATCAAACGTCCATCATCGATTCCTCGGTACGCTTAAGCGAGTCGGGGACAGGCAACCAGTCCGGCTCCATCGACTCGGAGGGGGTGGCAACATGAACTGTTGGACGACCAAACGCGCCTTCGCCGCGTCCCTTGCGATCCTCTGCATCAGCTTCATCGCCTGCGGCACCCAAGCGCAGACCCGTGAGCACCACGACCAGACCCGGCGGCTTGAGACGCTCCTGGAGGGCACGGCGCAGGCCCTGTCCGAACACATCGCCGCGGACGCTGACGCGAGGGCGGTGCTCGCCGAGCGCCTGAAGTCCTCGCCGAGGAAGTACGTGATCATGCTGCGCCGCTTCCTCGACGAGCGGGTAACGCTCGCGCGCGAGCAGGGCGGAGACACCCTCGCTGTGCTCGCGGCGCGCGTGCTTGAGGCGGAAGCTGCGATGCGCGCGCTCGGACAGGCCGACGCGCGGCTCGACCTAAAACTCCCCGTGAAGGCGCATCGCGACCGGCTGAGCCAGACCGTGACCCCTTACGTCGGCGTGGTGCCGTCCACGGATGAGACGCATACGAAGTCGATTGTCGCCTTCCGCGAGGGAAAACGCGTGACCCTCGATGCGCAGGTTCCGCCCGACGTACCCACGCTCATCGTGACGCCGGCCGAGTCATCGTCCACTGACCCGCATTATCCGCTACGCATCGTGGACGAGCCCGCTGAGGACGAGGAGTTTCCAGGGCGCATCGTGGACGATTTCGTTGGCATCCGGTGGATCAGGCTCCTCGACGACCACGAGAGCTGGGTCTCCGGCGACCCCGAGCTCTACGTGCGCATCACGCGCTGCTCGGGCGGAAGCTTCAGCCAGGTCCGGATCAATCTCCCGGGCGTCAATGACGAGAACGTCTGGTACCGGTTGAACGACCCCAACGCAACCTATCGATTCGTCAACTGCGGCTCGCACGTGTTCTTCGACTTCTACGAGGCGGACAGCGGCGCCCACGGGGGTGACGACTTCGTCGGCTCGTGCAACGTGAGGTGGCGCGACCTGCCCTTTAGCGGCTACCGTCCCATTAGCTGCTTCGCGGACATCCGTATCTGGGTCGACCGAGACTGACGGGCGGAACTCGAGCCACGCCTCCACATGCTGTTCCTCGATGGGGTATATGATTAACACTCTGATGGCGCGGTCGGGTTTCGCTAGGTAAAGGCGTTGACGGGCAATGGCCGCTGATGGCGTGTAACAGACTTGCATGCTGCGCGGCAGCAAGTTCGCCGACTATGCGCTTTCACACACCCATTAACAGCACCCCGCAAGGCCCGCCGTGTCCCCATGAACGGCCGAACGAACATTTACCCGAGAAAGTTGCGGGGCTGGGGTACCAAAAACCCCGGTTCGCCAGACGCAAAAACGCCGCTCTAACTGTTTGACCGTATTGGACGCGCCAGGGCGTTCCAGAAACCGCTGTTTATGGTACCCTCTTAGCTAGAGGTCAGTACCATGAAGACAGCAGCCATCTATGCCAGAGTCAGCACCACGGGCCAGACCGTTGCCAATCAGGTGCGGGTCCTGCGCCAGGCGGCGAAGCGGAATGGCTGGCAGGTCGTCGAGGTGTTCAAGGACGAGGGAATCTCCGGCGCCAAGGGCCGTGAGGCTCGGCTTGCCTTCGACGGCCTGTACAAGGCCATCATGCGCAAGGAGGTCGACCTCATCATGGCCTGGTCAGTGGACCGACTGGGGCGCAGTCTGCAGGACCTGGTGGCCTTCTTGAATGAAGTTCACAGCAAGGGCGTCGATCTGTACCTGCACCAGCAGGGCATCGACACCACCACGCCCGGTGGCAAGGTCCTGTTCCAGATGATGGGCGTTTTCGCCGAGTTCGAGCGGGCCATGATTCAGGAACGGATCCAGGCAGGCTTGGACAGAGCCCGAGCGCAGGGCAAGCGCCTGGGCCGGCCGCCGATCAGCGATAAGACCAAGCACGCTATCCGTCGGCATCGGCAACGCGGCATGAGCATCAAGAGGATCGCCGCAAAGCTGGGCGTTGGCGTCGGCACGGTGCAGCGGACGCTTGCGGAGGCGAGATAGGCGGAAGGCTGGCGGTGCGACCGTTGCCAGTCGTCCCGGTGTCACGGCTCTTCACACGGGCGGCGTCGCTGACCTGTATCTTGTATTTCAGGGGCTGGACGCGCCCCGTCTCTTTTTCATCATAATGGGCGGGCTGGCGCGTGTCGGTCACCCTTACATTCTGACCGTTTTAATCGGGCAAATTCTGGCGTAAGTGGCTGTTTCCTGGTGAGCGGGATGGAAATTGCATGACAGAAATCACTACGACAACGGCGATAACGCCATGAAGAATCTATGGCAATCGGACTGGTGAGTTCACCCGTTTGCAGCAAGCGAAGACGCAACCGCCTTGCCAAGACTCTAGAGGGTAAGCATGTTTGCAAGAACACTGCTCCTGATGTTGCTGGTCGGTTTGTCCTTCGGACCGTCAGCTTACGGTATTCCACTGAATGTTCTTTGGGATGACTCCCACGATAACGATGGTGACGAACTCAATGGCAATTTCAGTGGCTTCCGCGACATCGTCGTCGATGAGGGGCATACCATAAGAGAACTGAATGGGACGCCCGGTAGTCTTATGTCCTCCGCCCTGTCCACCGTCGACCTGCTGGTCCTGACCGACTTGGAGTTGGCATTCACCGGGTCCGAGATTACCGCTGTTTCTGAGTTCGTACTCAGCGGAGGCTTCCTATTTGTCGTTGGCGAACAGGCCACCTCCTTCAATACAGGCAGCCACAATAGCCTGTTCGCGGCACTAGGGAGTGGAGTGGTGTTCAATCAGGACGACGATGTCGTATCCCAGCAGTTCATTGTCCCAGATGCACTAACTGCGGGCATTAGTGAGATAGCATTCGGTGACCCTGGCTACCCAGGTGGGTCTGTGTCTGTGACTGGGCCACATTCAAGAGTGCTTGCGCGAGAAAGCGCAACAGGACGGGTAGGATATGCCCTCGGTCGTGATGGCCAATTGTTGGTGCTGACAGACAGTTCGGCCTTGGGCAACGGTTCTGCAGTTGGCGGTCGGTTACCTCTCAACCAACAACTGGTTCGGAACATGCTTTCGCATTTCGAGGACTTCACGCCCAGGTCTGTCCCCGCACCCTCCACCCTCGCCCTCATGGCCATCGGGCTGGTTGGGGCAGGCTTTGCCGGGAGGAGGACGCTGATGGCCTGAAGGGACTGCCGGGTGTGTTTACCAGCACCCCGCCTCAAAGCCAGGTTCTTCTTGCCTCCTGGGCCGCCTCCACGGCCCCCGAGAGCCTGTCCACGCCGCCTGGAAGCCGCGTGGGGCCGCTATCGCACCTACCCTATGGGCTGGCATGTCAAGAGCGCTCCCGCGGCTCCCTGGGACGCTGCC
>JASJBY010000129.1 GCA_030066245.1 Gammaproteobacteria bacterium | reverse complement strand
GACCGTTGAAAGCCCTTCAGCGTCCGTACTATGAGTGGGGGTAGTATTCTTGGAAAGGAATGGCGAGATCAGATTGGCTCCCCAGAGTTCCAGAGGATCGATTCGATTCAGGGTCTGCGCCCTGACAGACACTTGCTCCTTGGCATCGACCGCGGCATCTCCCGAGATGTAAGCATCCGCGTTATCGTTATACACGCCGACGCCGACAGCCACTGAGCCGCCGAACTTCGCTGTCGACTGCGCCTTGTCTTTCGACGTGGTTTCGTTTTTTATGGCCGAGCTGGCCTTGAGCGACGGACGGTTCTCCGTCTGGGCGTTGACGCTGATAGCCCCATCGGCTTCGATATCGGCGGACTTGCTGCCATCATCTGTCACGCCATCGCCGATTCGGGCTTCGGTGTTGTTGATATCCACCACGACCGCGACTGCGGCGCCGAAATCGACCTTGTTTGTGGTGGGTGATTCGATGAGACCTTTCAGTGTTTCGTTCTTCTTTAGAGTATTGAGAACGCTGTCCTTGACCTTGTCCTGTATCTTCTTAACGAACGGTAGGTTTTCCTTGTCCTTTTCGGTCTCTTTGTCGTCAGATTTCTTATTGCTCTCGTCTTTCTCAGAGCTCTCACCGACCCCAGCCTCGGCCTCCACGCCGTTTTGGTCATCTGGCTGGATTGCCTCCTTCTTCTGTAGGGCATCGATACTCACATCGCCGCCGACGTCGGCTACACCGTCCAGAAAGGCCCGCGTGTCACCATGCTCTACACTGATCGCGGCGGCGATTGCCAGCTTGTCGTCTTTTCCAGGTTTCGACTCAGCCTTGGTGCGGTTGTGGTCGACGGTGTCGCCCATCACAAACAAGTCGTTGCCGACTGTCAGCTTCGCCTTATCAGTGACGTAAGCCGTGACATCTGAATCGAGGACCGAGACGGCAACTGCCGCGTCATAGGATTTCTTCCCCTCAGCAACGACATTAACCGTATTGTCACCGGTTGCGCGCACCGTCAAGCTACCGGTGGTGGTAATGGTTCCGTCGATAATTACCTCTGAGGTTGCGCTGCCTATACCAACGGCGACACTGAGAAAAGCGCCCTTTCGCTCTGCCTTGACATCGACAACCGTTTTTGAATGTGCGATGAAATCCGCAGCGTTGACTACCGCATCTTCCTCAATTTCGATGGTTGCTCTTGAAGTCGCGATCGAAACGCCGCCGATAAACGAAAGGCCTTCCAGCTTGTCGAGAACATCTCTGGCCACGGTTCCCAGCTTGTCGCCGACGAGGCTTTTGCCGAAATCAATGTCATAATCTTTGGCCTCGGCACTTGCATTGATAGTGACATCACCGCCGGTAATCGTCGCGTTCCCGATGGTGATATCCGCCGCGTTGTAATCGACGTTGGCGAAACCGAGGGCGGTAAAATCCTTGAACACATCGGAGGCGCTGATTTCGATGTCGCCGTCATCGCCATCCCCGGAGGTGGTGACCGCACTCAATATGGCCTGCTCACCGATGGTGACATGCTCGGCTTCGATGGAGATATTGCCTGCCGCGGTCGCATGGTCGGTGCGGATGGTCGCACCCAGCACGTTGATCGTTTCGGCCCGGAACCCGATGTCCATCCCGCTTGTGCTGAGATCATCCAGAATGGTCAGGGTCGCTTCGTCTTCAAAAATCAGCTGCGTGCCTCCGGCGGCCATCCTGGTCTGGGTCGGTTGGTTCGTCAAGGTGCGCTGTAGCCCCCCGGCGGCCGGCTCAAAGTCAATCCACTCAAGATCGGCCTGGGACACGTAGCCGCCGGTGCCCAGAATAACCACTTCGTTGTCGCTGCCACCACCGGGAGCGATTGTCACCGTATCTCCCGGAGTCAGATTCGAGACATCAACCCGGAAGATATCATCGGCGGCTCCACCTCTGAGGGTGTCAGTCCCGCCACCGCTTGTCAGGACAGTCTCTCCGGAGAACCCGGATGCGTCGATAGTCTGGGCGCCGGCGCCTCCGGTCAAGGTGGCCAGCTCGATGCCACTCAAGTCATCAGTGCCTTCCGAAGCGATTACCAGGGTGGCGTCGGTGAGCGTAAAATCGTCCGAAGAGGCGCGGGTCTCGATCAGTTTGTCCGTACTATCGCCACCGATGATGATGTCGGCGCCACCGCCGCCTGTGAGTGTATCCTCGCCGCTGGTGGCAATCAGGGTGTCCGCCCCTTCGTCGCCGTCTAGAATGACGCGGCCCGCAATAATTGCCTGACCCTGCAACCCAGCTGCCGAGCCAATGCCGTCGCTCAACCCCAGATCCTCGGCAGCACGGGAGTCGTTCAGGGCCGTCACACGCACGGTTGCACTGCCGCCGGAAGCATCGAGAATATCGATACCGGTGCTGGTTACGTTCAGCTCAGCTGCAAGATCCTCGTGGGCAGCTGTAATGGCATCGAGAATATCCTGAACGGTCTCAGTTCGGCTAAGGTCGATGTCGATCTCGGTGCTATCGGAGAGCAGAACCCGGATGTCCCCTGAGACACCTACGAACGGCGTCCCGTAGAGGGTATCGCCACTCCCGGCACCAAGAATACCGAGATCTTCCGCCGCACCGGAAGCGTTCGACGCCGATACGCGGACATCGCCTGAACCGGTTGTCGCATCGATAATCTTCAAACCGCTGCCGTCGGCATTGAGGGTAACGATCAGGCTGGACGCCTGGTCCGTCATCGCATCGATGACATCCTTGATGGTCTCCGCCCCGCTCAAGTCAATGTTGACCGACGTGCCGTCGCGCAAGGTCACCTGCAGGTCATGGCCGTCGACGATGTCGACCCCTTCACCGGCGTTCAATGCGGCCAGGGGTGTCGATGCCTCCAACCCGGTCAGATTTGTAGAGGAGATGTCGGTGGTTCGCACCCCGGCGCCGTTGTTCAGATAGTCCCGGGGCGTATCTGCGGACAGACCTGTGAAGCCGGACGCATCGATGACGTTGGCGCTCGACCCACCGGTGAGTTCGGCCTGTTCGATTCCGCTGGTCGTATCGACCTCGCCATCCATAAGCAGCTGAGTGTTGGTCAGGGTGATGCTCGCTGCATCACGCGTTTCGATCAGCAAATCGATCCCTTCACCACCGCTGACACGGTCATCACCCAGCCCGGAGCTCAGTTGGTCATTGCCTTCCTCGCCGTAGAGCTCATCAGGGCCGGCACCGCCAACCAGCGTATCGTCGCCCCCTGAGCCAGAAAGGATGGCGGTGCCGCTGAAGGCGGAGGCGTCCATCAGGTTGCCGCTGATGCCGCCGGTCAACCTCCCGTTTTCAACGCTGTTAAGATTGTTGAAACCCTCTGCCCCTTGGTTAATCTCCGCGGTGATGGAAGCTCCTATCAGGCCACTGCCATCGACACTGATGTCAGCCACATCCCTACCGCCCTGATTGACGCCAAAAGTGATGATCCAGGGACCCATCTCATGAGTGAGGACGTCACCCAGCAACGTCGCACCATACCCGCTGCCCAGGATGCCGAGATCCTCAGCAGCGCTGGAATCGTTCAGGGCGCTGGTGACAATAGGCTTGCCGTCGTTGCGGCTGTCCCTGATATTGATTGCCGTCCTGGCTTCGTTGAGGGTGGCACTGAGTCTGGCGTCGGCCGCGGTAATGGTGTCCAAAACATCTCGAATAATCACCGCTTCGCTCAAATCAATGTCGACCTCAGTGGTACCGTCGGTCAAGGTGATTCGCAGGTCATCACCTCTGACCGTCGAAACACCCGCCCCATCGTTTAAGTCGGACAGCGCAGCGGTTGTCGCCAGCGGTACGCGACCCCGCTTAACCGAGATATCCTGGCTCGCAATCCCCGGTAACAAGCTCAGCGCCTGTTTCAGGGTCTGCGCGTCGGCGTCATGGGCGATGGGAATGGTGGTCTCCCCCTCGAAGGTCAGCGTAAAGGTGCCGCCCGTTAAGGTGCCGCCAGTGTCCGCATGGTCCAAGCGTAGAGTAACCTCCTCGTCCGTCCCCTCACCCATGTCGAGCGAGCCGTCAGTCAGGATAAACCGACCGTCACCACCTTCCAGCAGGGTATCCGTCCCCAAGCCACCGTCGACAGCGTCGATACCCTCACCACCGGTGAGGGTATCGTCGCCCGAGCCCCCCTTGAGGACGTCATCCCCTGCGCCACCATCGAGAACCACATTGCCTGCGGTAAACGCAGAGGCATCGATGGTGTTACCGCTCTCGCCGCCAGTGAGCTCGGCGCGGGTGATGCCTGTCAAGGCATCGATCTCGGTGCCAGTCATCAGCTGCGTATTGGACAGGGTGAAGTCGGCGTCGCGGGTCTCGACCAAAGTATCGGTGCCGCCACCTCCGGTGATCTTGTCAATCCCTTCCCCGCCGGAGAGACGGTCATCCCCGGAGCTGCCGATCAGCGTATCGTCGCCAGCACTGCCATCGAGAGCGACGGTGCCGAGCGTAAAACTGGACGCATCAAGCCGGTTGTCTCCTTCACCACCCGTGAGTACTACAGCCTCAATGCCGGAAAGGCTGTCGGTCACGCCATCTGCGGTTAGGGAAGCATCCTCCAGAACCACCGAGCCCGCGTTCAGTTCTTCTACGAGGAGATCGTTGCCGTCGCCACCGATGACCCAATCGGCTTCGCTGCCACCTGACAGGTTGTCGTCTCCGTCGCCGCCATCGACGATGTCGCTACCACCAGCGCCGCTCAGAGTGTCGTCCCCGCCACCGCCGATCAGTCGGTTATCCTCGTCGTTGCCGAATATCCGATCGTTTCCGGCAGTGCCGATGACATGCTGGATCCGGCTGATACCATCGGTGTTCGATGCCGAGCCGGTGGTCTCGTCGGCGCCTGGCGTCAGCATGTCGACATACACATTGGCATCGCTGAATGCCGAATAATCGAGGAGGTTGCTTCCGCCAGGCCCGCCGTCGATAGTCCCTTCGAGAACCGCACCGTCTCCGAACACGAAACTGTTGTCGCCGCTGCCACCGATGAGGTTGTTGATACCGGTACCCTCACCGTAGGTGATGGTCCCGGCCTCGTTGGTCACCGCGACGCTGTCATCCGCAGAGAGGGTAAACTTCAGGTTTGACGAAGACCTGGAAAAGTCGAGGGTAGCGCTGCCCGCTTCGCCACCGGACAGGCTTCCAGAGAGCATCGCGCCGTCTTCGAAGATAAAGGTGTTACTGCCGCTGCCACCGACCAGGTTTTCAATACCGCTGAAGACGATAGCCTCGACCACGCCTGCGTCCAGGCCGTTGAGCTGCCAGGTGCTGTCTGCCCGGATTATGCCCAGAGCATCTGCCAGCGACCGTCCGTCGCCAGCAGTCGGGTCCGTGACCGTGATGGGGACGAGGAAAGCATCGTCGAAGCTCGCCAGGTCGACCGTGACCCTGTCGGCCTCCGCCGAGCCGGTGATGAATACGGCGCTCGTGTCATCTAGAGCCTGGCTGGCGACGACGCTTTCGGCTGGATCAGTGGCATCATTGTTGACAATTTCCAGGTACTCAACGCCATTAACGGTCTGCTGCCTCAGACTCAGGTCGCTCGCCGTGAGCGCGGTGAATGACAAGTCCGCAGAGAGTAGGAGTCGCGGCTCCAGAGACTCGAAAACAACCTTTCGCAGGGGCGTGAAACCCCTGCCAGGAATCGGCGCCCCCTCCCGCGGACGCCTTTCGCAAAGCCTGTTGGCGACAGCTGACAGGGGGCTTAGAGCAGACAGCCACAAGGGCATCTGCTTGGTTCGTGAGCACGCGAACGGGTGAGCCATTGCCACTACCTCCTCTTCATCCTTGAGGCGTGATAGCTATTCCATTGCGGGGCGAAACACCCCCACAATGGTCCCGGCCTATGGTGCGCTGCACAGCGAACGTTCCCGAGGAACGCTGTACAATTAAGCCCGTTCGCGGAAACGATCACTAGGACACCTTTCCGCCGTTTTTTTCTGCGCTAGTTTTCTGCGCTAGTTGTTCTTATCTTGATATCTTGTTTATTTAACAAAAACTTAACTTCGATCGTCTACGATATCTCCCAATCCAAGTGCTAATCCAACAGACTGCCTTCCAAGCATACGCAAGACCGCCTTCTTTACACTTATAAATTATACGGGTATATCTGCGAAGAGTCACGAGCGCCCGCCGCGCCCCCTCAGTTATGCCTCCATTTTTCTGCGCAGCGAGGAGCCAAGGAAATCCGCGTGGCTACAGGGCGGGTCGGTCTAATGAAGACTCTCGCCTGGGGAAGCATTCCCTTCGTCTGGCTCACCGTCGTCGCCTGATTGGTTCTTCCCATTCGCCGCCACGGCGGACCCTGTCTGCGGCTTCACTTCCGCCTCCTGCGCTTGCGTCGCCGCCCGTTGCGCGACCACGGAGAGGTTGTGCATAGACTGCAGGTGAAGGTAGACCAGTTCCAGCTCGTCCGACTGCGCTAACTCGCTAAGCTGCTCACCCGAGAGCGCCTTCAGCCGCTCTCGTTTCACAGCCATGAAGCCCGACAACGACGTATGCTCGCCGGTTGTACCAAGCGTGAACTGGGCCTGCATAGGCTCAAGCAGGTCCAGCTTCTTGAGCTTATCGCAGAAGATCTGCGTGCGCCGGAACTGAGCCTGATAGTCTTTTAGAAACTTCAGCACGCCCTCGAGGTATTGTGTTCGCTCGCCCTCGGCATCGAACAGCCGCTCCCCGCGACCGTCTTGATTGCAGCCCGCATACTCCTCGTCAATGCAGAGCATGAACGTTTTGCCATCATCGCTGCTGGAAAACACGAAGGGGTAGCGCCTCACAAAAGCCGGGATGTACTTTGCCTCCCAGCCTCCCGCCTCCGTCACGTACAGGTTCTCCTTGTCATGCACCCCCAGGATGATTGTCGGCATCACCGCTTCCTCCGTACCCGCAAAAACGATGGCATACTCGGTCGCTGCATTCGGGAACTCCACCGCCATCAATGGCACCGAGTTAACGTGCCGAACAAATGCGTAGTCCGTGCCCGTCTTGACCGACCACTCCAAGTGCCGATTCTTGTTCACCTGCACTGCCCGTTCGTAAATCAACAGCTGTGTACTCACTGCTATGGTTCCTCCATTTAGTCATGAAACCAGTACGCGCCGATCGCTTTCATTACCCCAGCGTCCAGCCCCAGAGGCGCTGCGTTGCGGAAGACGCTGAGCTACCCATGCCCCTGTTCCGTCGACACTCGACTGTCCATTCTACTGGAGTTGCCCCGTTTCAGTGGACAGTTGATCGCTTGGAGGAGGCCGAGTCAAGTGCGGCCGGGCCCGCATGGCAAAGCGGTCTATCGTGCGCGCGCAGGACTATCTGAGAACTTGATCAGTGTACTGCGTCGGACGCCGGTCGGCCGAGTTGGTGGGGGGGGTGCCATGGCTACCGCCTCAAAGGATCCAATGGCGGCAAGGCAAAGGACTCCACCTTGCAACTTGACGTCCCGGCGCCGCCTCTGCGGAACGTCAACGAGTCCAGAAAAACGACGGCGGCCGCAGGTCGAGGAGATGGAACCGCATAAAGAAGAGCAAACCGCGCGTGTTTCAATGCACTCGGCGACGCGGAATGAGGTTGAGCAGTTAGCGCAGGACCTCGCCGTGGAAATCCACGAAGCCAAGCGACCCGGACTCCAAGGCAGGGCCAATGCATACTTTGGCACCTGGACCCCGAAGAGCGGCTTGGCCCGGAACTGGCCATTCCAGCCGGCGGATTCTAGTTTGCCTCTCATGGAGTCTTTCTTGGGATGTAGCCGAGACAGATTCAGGCAAAAACGGCGCAGCAGACCAATGTGCTCGGCCCCATCGCCGCACCGGATCCGGCAGTGGTCTTCCCGTTAGGTGACGTCCAGCACCCAGTGCACCTTGTTCTCCACCTCCCAGCGAGAACGGATCGCGCCGGCAATGAACCGGGCATCGGGGGCATGGGAAGTGATGTAGAACATCACCTCATGGGTGACTTTCTCGCGGATATGTCGCGCATGGCGTTCACTCACCCGACGAAACACTCCATCAGCTCGGCGGTGGATATGCCTATGCGGGACTTAACAGATCCTGGAAGTGGTCGATGAAGGTCATGGCAACAATCACCAGGCGTCGTGAATTCGATGATATAGGAGGTCATTTCCCATCCCATTCAGCTACTTAGAGTCTTCGACCGGCCTCTAAGTATTTTTCTTCTTGCCCTAGACTCAAAGGAGTCTTCCACGCCGCGGTCGGATAGATCATGCTGGGTCCTACAAGCCTGAATGGCCGCATCTGCTCCCTCATCGCCGCAAGACGCACCCTAGACATGGCGTCCCCAACGGGATTCGAACCCGTGTTGCCGCCTTGAAAGGGCGGTGTCCTAGGCCGGCTAGACGATGGGGACGGCGACCAAAAAGAAAGGCTGGGCAGCCAGCCTTTCGTCTTTTGGTGGAGCTAGGCGGGATCGAACCGCCGACCTCTTGCATGCCATGCAAGCGCTCTCCCAGCTGAGCTATAGCCCCGGTATGGAGACGCGAAATCTAACCCACGGCGGTAGATCCGTCAAGCTGCGCCGGCTGCCGTGTTTGCATCTTCGCCCGGGAGTCCCTGAGCGTCACGGTACGATTGAAGACAAGCCTGTCCGGTTGGCTCTCTACGGTATCCACGCAATAGTAGCCCTCCCGCTCGAACTGGTAGCGGCTGCCTGGCTCGGCCTGCGCCAGACTGGGCTCGACGTAGCAGCCCGTCAGCACCCGGAGGGAATCGGGATTCAGACGCCCCTTGAAGTCCTTATCCGCATCCGGATATGGCTCACGGAACAGGCGGTCGTATAAACGTAACTCGGCCGCCACCGCATGTCCGGCTGGTACCCAGTGTATAACCCCGCGCACCTTGGCGCTTTCCGGGTCGGCCTCCAAAGTGTCAGGATAATAAGAGCAACGCAACTCGATCACCTCGCCATCCGCGTCCTTGATGACTCGCTCGCAACGGATGACATAGGCATTGCGCAAACGCACATTCCCGCCCGCCACCAGGCGTTTGAATTTTCTCGGTGCCTCCTCCCGAAAGTCCTCCCTATCGATGAGGACCTCGCGTTCTAAAATCAGAGTGCGAGAGCCCATGCTCGGGTCCTTCGGGTGCCTGGCGGCCGTCAGCTCCTCAGTAACATTCGCCGGGTAATTCTCGATGATGACCTTGAGCGGTCTGAGTACTGCCATCGCCCGCGGCGCGGATCGGTCCAGATCCTCTCTCGCACAGGTCTCGAGCACGCCCATCTCCACCGTATTGTCCGCCTTGGTGATGCCGATGCGGCGGCAAAACTCCCGGATCGACTCCGGTGTGTAACCCCGGCGCCGCAGACCCGCGATGGTCGGCATACGTGGGTCATCCCAACCGTCCACATGCCCCTCGTCCACCAGCTGAGTGAGCTTACGCTTGCTCATCACCGTATACTTTAGGTTAAGTCTCGAGAACTCGATCTGCTGGGGGTGGCAGGGCGTTGAAATGTTGTCCAGGGTCCAGTCATAAAGCGGCCGATGGTCTTCGAATTCCAACGTGCACAAAGAATGGGTAATGCCTTCCAGTGCGTCGGAGATGGGGTGCGTGAAGTCGTACATGGGGTAGATGCACCACTCCTCCCCCGTCTGATGGTGGATCGCCCCGTGCTTGATGCGGTAGATAACCGGATCGCGCATGTTTATGTTGGGCGAGGCCATGTCGATCTTGGCCCGCAACGTCTTTGATCCGTCCGGGAACTCACCGGCCCGCATGCGGGCGAACAGATCCAGGTTTTCGTTCACGGACCGACCCCGGTACGGGCTATCCCGCCCCGGCTCGGTGAGCGTACCCCGGTAGTCCCGCGTCTCCTCCAGCGTCAGCTCGCAGACGTAGGCCTTGCCGCTCTCAATCAACTCCACGGCGAATCCATGCAGCTGGTGGAAATAGTCCGAGGCGAAGAAAAGCCGATCGTCCCAGTCGTAGCCCAGCCAGCGGACGTCCTCTTCTATGGCCTCCACATACTGCTGGTTCTCCTTGTGGGGGTTGGTATCATCGAAGCGCAGGTTGCACGTGCCAGCGTAATCCTCTGCGATGCCGAAGTTCAGGCAGATGGACTTGGCGTGGCCGATATGCAGATAGCCATTCGGCTCCGGGGGAAAGCGGGTGGCTACTCTGCCCTGGTGTTTGCCCGCCGCCCGGTCGGCGTCGATGATAGCGCGAATGAAGTTGGTCGGGGTCGTGCTGTCGTCCATTGCCTCGCTGGTTCCGTCGCTGCTCAGCCCTGTTCTACCCGCGCGCGTATGTAGGCCAACGCGCCGTCGATCCGCTGCAGGGCACGTTCCTTGCCTAGCAGCTCCAGTGTAACGTCAATGGGCGGAGAGACGCCGCGGCCGGTGGCGGCCACCCTGAGCGGCTGGGCAAGCTTCCCAAGCTTGAGGTGCAGTGACTCGGCCGTCCCTGTGATCGCATCGTGGATGCGTGGCGCCGACCAGTCCCCCAGCGAAGCCAGCCGGTCGCGCAGCAGGGCCATGGGCTCCAGCGCCACCGGTCGCAAATGCTTGCTCGCCGCCCTCACGTCCATCTCGTCGTAATCCTGGTAGAAATAGACGCTGTTCTCGGCCATCTCCAACACGGTCTTCGCCCGTTCCCGTTGGGCCAACGCCACACCGACGGGGTCCGGACCTGTGGTGGGATCGATACCTAGCCGCCCGAGCTGCTCGCTCAGATGACGCGCAACGTGCTCGGGTGCGCTGCTCTTGATGTATACCTGGTTGAGCCACAGCAGCTTCTCGGAATCGAAACGCGATGCCGCCTTGTTGACATCGCTGAGGTCAAAGAACTCCAGCATCTCATCCAGAGTGAACACCTCGTCATCACCGTGGGACCAGCCAAGGCGCACCAGGTAGTTGAGGAGCGCCTCCGGCAGGAAGCCCGCATCCCGGTACTGAACGACGCTTACCGCGCCATGGCGTTTGGAAAGTCGTGCGCCATCCTCGCCAAGAATCATGGGCACATGCGCGTAAACAGGAAGCGGTTTGCCGAGGGCGCGCAGGATCTGGACCTGCCGGGGCGTGTTGTTCAGATGGTCGTCACCCCGGATGACGTGAGTAACCTCCATGTCCATATCGTCCACCACGACGGACAGATTGTAGGTGGGCGAGCCATCGCTGCGACGGACGATGACATCATCGAGCTCAGAATTGGGCAGCACCACCCGGCCCTGGACGAGATCCTCGATAACCGTCGCGCCCTCGAGGGGCGTCCGGAATCGGACCACGTGGGGCTGCTCCGGATCCACGTCCCGTGCCCGGCAGCGCCCGTCGTAGCGGGGCTTCTGCTTGTTCCGCATCTGCCGCCCGCGCAGGGCGTCGAGGCGCTCCTTCGAGCAGTCGCACCGATATGCTTGGCCCGCGGCCAGCAGCTCCTTGATAACTTCGTCGTAGCGGTCGAAGCGCCGCGTCTGGAAAAACGGACCCTCGTCGTAGTCCAGCCCTAGCCAGGCCATGCCCTCCAAGATGGCATTGACCGATTCCGGAGTGGAGCGCTCCAGATCCGTGTCTTCGATGCGCAGGATAAAGTGCCCCCCGTGCTTTCGGGCGTGCAGCCAGGAAAACAGCGCCGTGCGGGCGCCGCCGACGTGCAGGTAGCCCGTGGGACTGGGAGCGAAGCGGGTCCTGACCGTCATGAGCCGTACTGGGAATCCGGGGATAAGCCCTTATTCTAACAGTCATCACAGCGCAGTCGAGCATCCCAGCCTTCGTTGACGGCCCGCACCCCCCTGACTAGAATGCCAAGGCTCGCACAGGGGGCGATTAGCTCAGCGGGAGAGCACTGCCTTCACACGGCAGGGGTCGCTGGTTCGAACCCAGCATCGCCCACCACCCAAATCAACCACTTAGAGTAAGCGGCTGGCGAATCCACCTTCCATCCAGCGAGACGCTGTTGCATGTTCAGGCATCGTGTTTTGGCTGCGGGGGAATACGCGATGCGTCCACAGATCGAGGTCAAGGAGGTCCGCGCGGGCACGCCGGAGGCGTTGTGGCGTGAGAGGATTCTGCAATGGGCCGAGAGCGGGCTGGCACAGGTGGAGTTCTGCCGCGAGCACGGCTTATCACTGGATGAGTTTCGCCGGTACCGGACCCGCTTGAGCCGGCCGGCCAAGGCGGCTTCGAGACCGACACGCAAGCCGTGCACGCCGGTGAGGCCGACATTCGTCGAGGTGACGGTCAGCGAGCCCGCTAAGCACGAAACGCCGGCGCTGGCCGTGCAGCTTGGCAACGGCCGTTCGATTACCGTGCGCCCGGGCTTTGACCGCGACACCCTGGCGGCCCTGGTGGCGGTGCTGGAGGGACTGCCATGTTGATGGTGCCACCCACGGTGCGTGTGTTTCTGGCCACGGCGCCGTGCGACATGCGCCGCTCCTTCGATGGGCTGGCGGCCCTGGTGCAAGAGCAGCTGGGTGAGGATCCCTTCGCTGGTGGACTTTTCATCTTCCGCAATCGGCGTGGGGACAGGATCAAGGCCCTGTTTTGGGACGGCCAGGGCTATTGTCTGTTCTACAAGCGCATGGAGCGCGGTACCTTTGTTTTTCCCAAGCCCCAGGCGGGCAAGGTGAGCATCTCGGTCCAGCAGCTCGCCTTGCTGCTCGAGGGTTTGGACTGGCAACGGTTGCCGGCACGGCGTGCGCTCAAGGTGCAGGCCGCGGCCTGATCAAATCCGCTTATGCCTCGATCGAAACATCCACTGTGACTTTCTCGGCACTGGCGGGTAGTCTCCCGCCATGCGCTTGGACCTCAACGCTCTACCCACGGATATTTCCTTCCTGCACCAGGTGGTGCGCGAGCTGGTCGAATCGTTAGAGACCGAACGCGAGCGGGCTGAGCAGCTTGCGCATCAGCTGAAGAATCTGCAACGGCGCCACTTCGGACGCAAGTCAGAGCAGTTCAATTCCGACCAGCTCCAGCTCTGGCTCGATGCGCTGGATGAGGAGCAGGCTGCCGCCGAGCTGGAGAAGCCCGCTGAGGTGAATTCCGCCGCACGCGAGCGACGTCCCCCGGTGCGCAAGCCCCTACCGAAGCATCTGCCGCGCACCAGCGAGGTCCACGACCTCGATGAGCCGGCCTGCACTGAGTGTGGGCATGCACTGCATCGGATAGGTGAAGACGTCACCGAGCAGCTCGACTACCAGCAGGCGTCGTTCTTCGTGCACCGGACAGT
>JASJBY010000128.1 GCA_030066245.1 Gammaproteobacteria bacterium | reverse complement strand
GCCGTACCGGCACGAGCCGCCGGGACACGCCGTGAATACCTCCCTGTAGGCTCGACGGCCGCTATCCCTGCGGCCGACGGTCCCGGCCACTCATGCCGGTACGGCCCTAACCGAACACCAATGCCTGCCAGCGCACCGTGTCCCCGGGTGGATCTCCATGCCTGTGGTCGGCGCCAGGGGCATCAGGGTTTCAGTCTGCGTCTAGTTGTCGCGACCGATCCAATGTCCGCTTCAGGGCCGCCACCACGTCGTCGCTACGGGAACGAACCCAGCGCTCGACAGGCTCGTGGGCGCCGCTGGTGACCACGGCACTGGCCACCAGGGGAACCGCGATAGCGACAAGGCGCCGCCCGGTGATGGCGGCGACGGACACGCCCGCCAACGCAGTGGCCATGGCGCCTAACACGCCTAGGATTGCCCCTGTGCCGACGTGGGTAAGCCCCTCAGCCGCCATATCATAGCGGTCTCTGAGCTGCCTTTCGTGGACCGAGATGGCCCCATGGATAATGCCCAGAGCCACACCGGCGGACGCCCCGGCGATGGCATGGGTCTTCGCGGTCTGTGCCAAGGTCTTGAGATAGCCGCTGGAAATGTCTGTGATCACTACCCTAATGACCTCTTTCTTACGGGAATAATGACGTACTCAAGGCTGAGCGAATGAAGCCAGGCGGCGCCTTTTGCGGAAACGCTCTCGCCCCCAAAAACCCCCATCGTTCACGGCGCTCAGTCTATCGTCACGATCCGGTTCCGCTTAACGCTCAACAGGTAAAAAAATCCGTGTCGCGCTACGTCAGCCACGGCTGACCCTGCGGCCACACCTGGGGAGGATCCCTGCTTCCAGTCCCACGGAAACCAGGTCCAGCAAGGGACGCCATGCCCTTACTCTGCCTGGACGAACTGGAATTGCGCTGATACAGTGTACATTTATTTGCATACGTAATGAAACCTATGGCGCTGAACATTCGTAACCCGGAGACAGAGCGGCTTGCCGCGACGCTGGCGAAGCTTACCGGAGAAAGCAAAACCCAGGCGGTGACCCAAGCGCTCCGGGATCGATTGGAACGCGTACGCCGCCGCCGAGCCGGCCGACGGCTCGCGGACGAACTGGATGAAATCGCCAGGCATTGCGCGTCATTGCCGGTGCTGGACGACAGGAGTCCTGACGAAATCCTCGGATATGACAACAGAGGCCTGCCCGCCTGATGGTCATTGATACCTCGGCGCTACTTGCAATCCTGCAGGACGAGCCCGAGCGCAGAGTTTTTAACGAAGCCGTCGAAGCTGCGGACACCCGGTCTGTGTCTGTAGCCAGCTTTGTCGAAGTCTCCATCGTGATCGAATCACGTTACGGTCCCGACGGCGTACGGGACTTTGACCTTCTCCTTAGCAAAGCCGAAATTCAACTGGTTCCCGTGGATTCGGAGCAGGCGTTCCTGGCCCGACAAGCATTTCGCCAGTACGGCAAGGGTAGGCATGCGGCTGGCCTCAATTTTGGCGATTGCTTCTCGTATGCACTCGCCAAATCACTCGGGGAGCCACTACTCTTCAAGGGTGAAGATTTTGCCAGAACCGACCTAGAGGCAGTTGCTATCTGAAGCGGCGCCAAAGGCCAAGTGAACTACTGTCGTAACCACCAGCAGCCAACACTCGGGAATAGCCGACGGTTACGTCTCGGGAACAAACGCGCTGGTTAACTCCGGCGGCTCATTGTTGACCGCTTCAGCTTGAGGGAGCATTGATGGAAGCACTGGACGACAGGGTTGTGCTCGTAACCGGTTCGACCAAAGGAATCGGTCACGCCATCGCCACCGCCTTTATGAAGCGCGGCGCCCGGGTCATCGTGCATGGCCGAGACATGGATTCGGCAGACCGCATCCGCTCTGAGCTCGGCACTTACGCAAGCGTGGCGGGCGATCTGAGCACCACTGAAGGCTGCCAGCCAGTATTGGAACAACTGGCGCAATATGACCCTGTGGAGATCCTCATCAACAACGCAGGCATTTTCAGCGTCGAGGATTTCTTCGCGATCGATGACGCGGAATGGCTGCGCTACCTGCAGACCAATGTGCTCAGCGCCGTGCGACTATGTCGCGCGCTGATGCCGAACATGTTGAAGAACAATACCGGGCGAATCATCAACGTTGCCAGTGAAGCAGGCATCAAACCGTTGCCGCAGATGGTCCATTACTCCGTTACCAAGACGGCCTTGATTTCACTGTCCCGCGGCCTTGCAGAACTCACCAAAGGCACGCAGGTGACCGTCAACAGCCTGTTGCCTGGCCCGACCTGGACGGCGGGCGTTGAAGAGTATTTCGAAAGCCTGGCCAGGAGTGAGGGCAAGCCCATCCAAGCGGTGCTCGACACCTATTTTCAGATACACGAACCGACGTCGCTGGTGCAGCGCTTCATCGAGGTGGAGGAAGTGGCTGATGCGGCGGTCTTCCTGGCCATCAACGGCGCAGTCAACGGCAGCGCGTTGCGGGTCGAAGGCGGCATTATCCGTACGCTCTAGTACTATCAACTGAGAACACTCTTCATCGTTACGACCCAGAAAAAAAAGGGCGGCCAAGGCCGCCCTGCGTGCGACTGCAGTCTCAGAGTCAAAGGCTTGCGTAATAGGCGGCCAGGTCCGCAAAGTCCTGTTCGCTCAGGGCTTTGGTAAGCGCCTGCATGCCCATGTGGGGTCGCTTGCCGGTCTTGTATTCCACCATCGCCTGGATGAAAGCCTGCTCCGTCAGGCCCGTGATTTTCGGGTTGGGCCCCATCCCTTCGCCGTTGGCGCCGTGGCAGCCCATGCAGGACGCGGCCTTGCTCTTGCCCGCGGCGGCGTCGCCGCCGGCATAGGCTAACCCGACCACGGCCAGGCACAAGGCGGCGAACACAAGGATCATTCTTTTCATGCTTATGACCTCCTAGACGTTAACGGAGCCCGCGGCTCCTTCATGCGACTCGACGGAATAAACACGACCTGCGATTTAGATCGCGTGGACAGACACTGGCGCAGGGACGGAAGTTCCAAACCCTTGCCGTTGTCCGGTCCGGAGCGCGTTGCCCTGTAGGGACCCGAATGATAGCAAACCGTCGCCGCCAGCGCCCTATTGCTAAGGGCATAGCATCAGCTCGTCTGAGCGGCTTGTGCGACAACCGCCGTGGGTATCAACCACCGACCGCCAGTCGAAACGGCATGCCGCGCGCGCGGCATCGACGCCATGGTGCGACGGTTGGGCTTGTAGCCAAAACGCGTCTATCATAATTCCCTTCTCGACCGCGGATAATCGGAAGCGTGGCGGTGCCGACGACTGGTTCGTCATGCACATCGGTCCACAGACCATGCCGGGCCGGAGTGCACGACATCTAAGTGGGGGTTAGCTTGAACGGGAAGAAGCGCAAAGGCCTGAGCCTGTCCAGCCAGATCCTCATCGGCCTGATACTGGGAGTGGCCACGGGCTTGTTCTTCGGCGACAAGGCCGGCGCCCTGGCCATCATCGGGCGGGGCTACGTGGGCCTGCTGCAGATGACCATCCTGCCCTACATGGTGGTCTCGCTCATAGCCGGCATTGGCAGCCTCAGCTACGACAAGGCCGGCAACCTGGCCGTCACGGGCGGCCTTGTGCTCGTGGGCTCCTGGGTGCTCGCCTTTCTCATCGTCTTCCTGATGCCCCTGGCCTTCCCCAGCACGGAGGGTGGCTCGTTCTACAGTCCCAGCCTGGTGAAAGCGGCGGAGGTGGATTTCATCGACCTCTACATCCCCGTGAACCCCTTTAGCGCCCTGGCGCGCACGGTGGTTCCGGCCGCCGCCGTGTTTAGCGTAGCCGTGGGCATCGCGCTCATCGGAGTGGACAACAAGAAAAATCTGCTGGATGTGCTGGATGCGATTTCCAAGACTCTGACCCGGGTGGCCATGATGGTGGTGCGGGTCGCCCCTTTCGGCATCTTTGCCATTGCCGCCAATGCCGCCGGCACCATGAGCCTGGAGGAGATCGGGCGACTGCAGACCTACATCCTGAGCTTTGTGGTCGCCGTTCTCATCCTCACCTTTCTGGTGCTGCCGGGACTGGTGGCCGTGCTCACGCCCTTCACCTACAGGGATGTGATCCGAGCCTCCCGCGCCGCCCTCATCACGGGCTTTGTCACGGGGAATCTGTTCATCGTCCTGCCCATGCTCATCGAGAGCGCGAAGGAGCTTTTCGCGGAGCGGAACATGGCCAGCGAGGACACGGACAGCTACGTGGAGGTGCTGGTGCCCGCCTCGTTCAACTTCCCGAACATCGGCAAGCTGCTCACCTTGCTGTTCATCCTATTCGCCGGCTGGTACACGGGCAAAAGCATCGGCGTCGGTGAATATCCCGCGTTTTCCACCATGGGCCTGTTCACCCTGTTCGGGGGCGTTGACCTGGCGCTGCCCTTCCTGCTGGACCAGATGCGCATTCCCTCGGACCTTTACCAGCTCTACGTGGTCACCGGTGTGGTCAACGGCTGGTTCGCCACCCTGCTGGCGGTGATGAACCTGTTCGCCTTCACCCTGGTGGCCACCTGCGCCGCAACCGGCTCTGTGCAACTGAACTGGCTGCGACTGGGGCGTTTCGCGGCCGTTTCGGTGGCCGTGTTCGGCGTGGCCATCCTCGGGACTCGGATCGGACTCAGCGCATTGGTGGGGGACGAGGACGTAGCCCGCAGGACCCTCATGCAATCGGCGGTCACCAATCCGGTGGAAGCCGAGGTCTACAAGGAGTTGCCGGAGGACTTCGAGCCCGCCGACATTGGCCGTAGCCGCCGGCTGGCCCAGATCCTTGAGCGAGGCACGCTTCGGGTCGGCTACAACCCGGACAATCTGCCCTTTTCCTTCTTCAACGATAGCGGCGAGTTGGTGGGCTTCGACGTGGAGCTCATGCATGGCCTGGCCCGGGATCTGGGAGTCACGCTGGAGTTCATTCCCTGGACGTACAGTACCTTGTATAACCAAATGAACCGCGGAGAATTCGATATCGCCATCGGCGGGCTCGAGTTCAACCTGGAGCGCCGCGCCTACCTGGCTTTCTCCACGCCCTACATGACCATTACGGCCGGTCTGGTGGTGCCCGACCACCAGCGCGGCGAATTCACAACCTGGACTGATATCGACCAGAACAAGATAGTCCGGCTCGGGATCACGGGCGGGTCTCGGGCGAGACTCGCAAAGGCAGAGCTACCCAACACCGATATTGTCAGAATAGACAGCTACCTGCCCTTCTTCGAGGACAATCCCCAGGGGCTGGATGCCATCATCATCAGCGCCGAGGCCGGATCCGCAATGACGATTCTTTACCCGGAGTATGCCGTGGCCATTCCGGAGCCCCACTTTTCGACACCCATGGGCCTGATGATGGCAAAGGGTGACCAAGACTTCATCTCCCTGGTCAGCGATTTCTTGGAACTAAAGAACGTGGACCCCGCCATCGACCAGCTCTACGACAAGTGGATCCTGGGCAAGGACAAGACCCAGAAGAAGCGCCGCTGGTCCATCGGACGGGATGTGCTGGGCTGGATCGACTGAGAGACGAAGGTACGCACCGGCACATCCTTAATTGGTAGAGCATTCCAAATGGGGCCGTACCGGCAAGAGCTTCCGAGACACGCAGTGAACTCCTTCCTTTAGGCTCGCCGGCCGCTCATGCCGGTACGGCCCTGACCGAACACCAATGCGCACCGGCACATGCCAGGTGGGTGCACCCACCTCTTCGGTTGATTCTCCGGACTGGGGTGGCGGACCCTTGCCTGCGCTGTTGAACCACGTTATCGTGAGCGCCTCGCGGGCTGCCGACACCTGGCCGGAAAGCCCGCCGGGGGCACTAGCGCCAAAGCACGCCCAAAGGTAACCACGTCCTGCTCAATAAGCAGGATGGCAAGAGGGTTCGCATGGTTTTTCCAATTCGCAGTCGCATGAGGAGGACGGAAGTGATGCGCGGACTAGCGACGTCATCCATAGTGGCCGCCCTTGTCCTGAGCATGACACCCGCATGGGCGGACGATCTGTTCGTCTACCCGGCGAAGGGTCAGAGCAAGGACCAGACGGAGCAAGACAAGTTTCAGTGCTACCAGTTCGCGAAGGACGAGACCGGTTTTGACCCCATGAACCGGCCGACCACGTCCTCGCCACCGCCTGCCAGAGAGAAGAAAACCTGGGGGGCGGGTGAAGGCGCCGTCGGCGGTGCGCTGCTGGGCGCCGGTGTGGGCGCCCTTGCCGGAGGCGGCAGTGGTGCAGGCAAGGGCGCCATCATCGGGGGCGTGGGCGGCGGTGCCATGGGGCATATGCGCCGTTCGAACCAGAAGGATCGTGAAGAGACCCGCCGCCGAGACTGGGAGCAGCGGGAGACCTCCAGCTATAACAATGCACGCAACAAGTACGATCGCGCCTACGCCGCCTGTCTGGAAGGGCGCGGCTACACGGTACGTTGAAACGGGGCGAGGGAGCTTGACAATGAACTATCGCAACAGCCTGAGCGTAATTCCCATGTTTCTGCTCGCCCAGCTCAGTTGGGCGGAGGACAGCAAGGAGATACCGGGACCGGCCATCTGCGCTTCCCAGGAGGTTCTGGAATGCACGCCGGTGGAGGGCTGCACCCGGGTCAGCGTCGAGGACATCGACGCGCCGCTGTTTATCAGCATCAAACCCGGCGACCCCAACATGCTGGTCACTCTCCCGGACGGACGCCACGAGACCACCAAGGCCGAGCGCCGCGAGAAGGTGGATAACATGTTCATCTTCCAGGGCGCGGAGCAAACCGACCCCGAGAGCAAGGATGGCATCGGCTGGACGCTGGCCATCTCCGAGGACACGGGCCGCATGAGCATTACCGCGGCGGGAGACGAGGGCGCCTTCGTCATCTTCGGCGCCTGCACCTTGCTCTAAGGGGAAGGGGATTGGCGAAGATTTAGCTAGCGCAAGGCGGCCGCACTAGCGGCCGTTGCCAACAACAGGCGAGGCCGGAGGGGTCTGTGATCCCTCCGGCCTTGTGACGTCGGGTGATCTTGATTGCAGAGCAGCGGACGAGTCAAATCGGCTCGCCCGCTCCCGACAAGTAGACGACAGCCTCGCATTCGGACGGCATCACCTGCGAACCAGCGCCTCTGCCTCTCGCGAATCACGACCGCTGCCGGCTCTCCCTGAGCCCTACTCCCCCTTGGATTTCTTGTGACGGTCGTACAAGAAGCCGCTGGCCGTGCCAGCCGCAGCGCCCATGGCCGCGCCCGTCAGCGGTTTACCCGACAAGCCGCCGATGGCCGCACCGCCGGCCGTGCCTAGCCCGGATTTCTCACCAGGCGGACCGCGCAGCGCAGATTATGCCGGCAAACTCAACACATTGGCTTCGCCAAGCCGGCCTTCCTTATACACAAGCCGTCCTATTCGGTTCTTGGCCCACTCTGGCTTCGCATCTTGACCGGTCTGCTTTGCCAGAGCGACCCAAGATTCCGAAACCTGGTGAGAAATCCGGATTGGTGGGGGAAAATATCACTGAAGCGGCCTTGGCAAAGGCGGCACGGATCCCGCGCTCCCAGCGGCGCTGGTCCCGGTCATCACCAGCACCGAGGCGGTCGTGCCCACGCGCAGCTGGATCTCCTCCGGCATGTCCAGGAGATGTACGCGCACAGGTACTCGTTGCGCGAGCCGAATCCATTCAAAAGTCGGGCTGATGGTTGGCAACAGGTTGTAGCCGGTGCTGCCGTCTGCCTGGGCGATTCCCCAGCCCAGGCTGTCGACCGTGCCCTCCAGGGGCGTATCGGGGTAGCTCATCAAGGTGACGATGGCGCGATTGCCCGGGCGCATATCCGCGATGTAGTTCTCCTTGAAGAATCCGTGCACCCAGAAGCTGTTGATGTCAACCAGCGCCAGGGCCGGCTGGTTGACCACCGCCTGGCTGCCGAGGCGCAGATTCAGGTTGGTCACATAGCCATCAACCGGGGCCCGCTGCTGGGTGAACTCCAGGTTGAGCTTCGCCTCATCCAGCGCGGCCTGCGCCGCGAGGGCTGCGGCCTCCGCCGTGCGCAGCGTGTTCTGCTTGGCGATGAGCTGCTGCTCGGACATGGCGCCAGGGTCCCTCTTCCTGACCGCGGCGGCTCGGTCGGCCTTGTCCTTGGCCTCTTCCACCTGAACCTGTGCCTGTTGCAAGTCTGCCCGGGCCCCGTCGACCGCGGATCTGAAGGTACGGGGATCAATCTCGAACAGCAGATCGCCCGTTTTCACGAACTGGTTGTCCACGATGGGTAGATTGACGATGGGCCCGGATATGCGGGGCGTGATCTGGATTACCTGGGCGCGCACCTGCCCGTCCCGGGTCCAGGGGTTGGTTACGTAGTCCCAGTATTTGAACAGAACGACGCCAGCCGCCACCAATACCACGGCCCCAGTCATCAACATTCTTTGTAGGTTGCTCATGGGTATCAAGCCGGAATGAAGAAAGTGCCAATCACGCTGGTGTAGAGTATCGCCAAGGCGAGGAAGACCAGCGGCGGGTAGAAGAAGAACCGGGACAGGCGATAGCGGTTAAGCAGAAACGCTGTCAGCACCGCCGCCGTCACGCCGAGAATGCCGGCGACCAGCAGCGGCGGGAAGTAGACCCCACCGATGGCGAACTCGTGGGGAATGAGTTTCAACATGATCCCCTCACCCCCTATAGCGCCGCAAGGCCCAGGGAGCCGGCAAAACCGAGCACCACAAGCGCGCCCGTGAAGTTGCGTTCTTCTTCGTAGGCCTCTGGCAACATGGTATCGGCCAGCATGGTGAGCAGGGCACCGGCGGCGAAGGCCTGGGCGAACGCCTGACCGCCCGGCCCGACGCTTCCGGTCGCCGGATCGAGCAGGACATAGCCCGCCAGTGCTGCCAGCGCCGAGACCACCACCACAACGGACCACATCAGCACCACCCGCGCCAGCGGCCATCCGGCTACGCGAAGCCCGCTGGAAGAGGCCATGCCCTCAGGAAGATTCGATATGGCCACCGCGACGAGCAGGGGTATGCTGATTGATGCCGCCCTGCAGCACGGTAAGACCGAGCACGAAGGACTCTGGAATGCCGTCAAGCACGGAACCCATTACGATCGCCTTTGCCGAACCGTCCGCCTGTGCCCCATTCGGATCCTTCCGTTCTGCGGCCCCCATGCGATCCAGCAGTAGATCGCCGATTACGAAAACAGCCGAGCCCAGAAAGAACGAGGCAATCACCCAGAGAAGCGAAGTCAGCTTCAGAGCCTCTTCGATCAAGTCGTAGGCGACCGAGCCAAGCAGAAGGCCTGCACCTGCTGCCATGACCACCGCGTTCAGCTTTGGGCCCGGGCGGGCCACATAGGCAATGATGGCGCCGACCAACAATGTCCCGGCGGCTACACCACCCCAGAGAAAAGCTTCTAACATGCTATTTCCCTCCAAAGAGCCAACAGCGGCCAGATCTCCTTTGGCCGTAGAGGGCTGAGTGTAGTACCGTCAATCCAGACCAGCACCGCCCCGAGCCTGCTCGCGGATGCTCAAAACCGGGCCTCCTGCCACTGCGCCCAGTTGATCCGCTCGGCGAGCCGCAAATATTCGATTCCGCTCTCCGATAAACCCCGATGACTGCCGAGCAGCCGGTAAAAATTCTCGTAGTCCTCACTGGTGAGCTGACCTTGACCGACCCGGCCGAAAACTTCTTCAATACGCGCCTCCAGCCTGGCGAGGCGCGCTATCAGCCGTTCCTGGGCATCTATGCCCGGCTCCACCTCCGCTTCCGGGTCTTCGGCCCAGAGGCCGAACTGTGTCTGGACCAGCACGCGCCAGGCACGGACGTCATCACGTAACTCTTCCAACAGCAATGCGGCCTGCGGGTGCTCGCTCGCGTCGATCAGCACCTTCATCCGGTAAGCGAGCGTCTGCAGAGCCGTCACCAGGGCCTGGATCTGCTCGGGCTTGTTGTCGGGAAACGCCCGAGCATCGATCTGCCCTCCCCACGCCGCGAGCTTCGGCGGCAAATCGAGCAGGTCCCTGCCATAAAGCGCAGCCCTCCACCGGCCTATGAGCCCCCTGTTCCCCGTCCATTCCGGGGTCGCCCGCGACATCAGGAATTCCGCGTGTCGAAAGTAACGGCGCAGCAGTCGCAGGAACACTTTTTCGGGACGCGGCGACCTGGGAATGTACCTGAGGGCCACCACGAGTGCGAGCGACAAAAGGACTGAGGCCGAGGTGCTGAGGAAGTTGGCGAAGTCGTAGGTCTGCTCGTTCAGAATTCCAATCATCACATGGAAGTTTGCCATACTCGTTGTCCGTGTTATGCGATGGCGAGGCTCGGACATCAGGTAGAAAGCACCGAACGTCACACCGAAAAGCATCAGCCCGAGCTGGGCGTAGCCCGAGAGGTGCGGCATGACAAAGACGTACACGACACCTGCGAGCGCGATGGCGAGCAGGAAGCCCGGCAACATCGCCAACGGATTGATACGCAACATCAAGGCCGCCAGCGTCCACTGAAGGGTCATAAAGACGTACAGCGCGTGGCCCGGTGGATCAACGTACAGCCAGATCGCAAAAGCAATCCACTGAGTTACCATGATTCGACCAGCAGCTGCCAGGCCGTCCGGATCCAGGACAGGGCCAGCTTTGCGGGCCACCGTGCGCTTCGCCATCTTCTCTTGGGCTGCGAAGCCTTTGATGTCTGCAACACAACCGTGAAGCGAGCGGGTGAGGACTTCGAGGCGATTGAGCTCGGTACTGGCCACTGCCACCGCCGCCTTCTGGAAATGAGTGAGTGGGCCCAGCGCTTCACGGTTGACCGCAAGGCGGATTGTCTGCGGCGTTGTGGTCGGTCGTTCACCGGCTAGCATGCGCTCGATTTCGGCGCAACGGCTGTCCAGCTCCGCCCCGACCGCTTCCAGACTGGGCAGCGGTTGCCTCAGGTCGAGCTGCCGGATCTCAGGAAAACTCTCGCGCCAACGTTCGAGAGATTCCATCAGCTCTGCCGACAACTGATGAAACCGGCGCCATCGCCGGCGTACCTCCCACACCGGGTAGCTGTCCGTCACGGCTGCGTTCAGGGCTTGCCCCACCTGACCCAGCAGCTGCACCTCCTGCATGCGGAGCGAGCGGGAATCCTCTGCAGTGCCTTGACCCGCCATCAGCCCCCAGTAGCTTTGGTAGAGTCGGCGCTGCGTCGCTGAGAGGCTGCGACTCGCATCTTCCAGATCCGCGCGACTCGAGCGTGGCCAGAGCAACGCGGAGACCAGCGAGTAAACGAGGATTCCCATGCCCGTCTCCTGGACTCTTGCCACGACGATCTGGAAGGAACGCAGCGAATCGGAAGGTGCAGCGTCCACGATGATCACCATGCAGACAAAGGCGCTCACGAACCAGAAGTACGGCCGCTTGCTGCCCATCATCATGTACGTGCAGAGTCCGTAGTAGAGGGACAGGCTGAGCACCATCAACCAGCGTTCCTGGGGGAACAGAGCGATAAAGCTCATCGCGACCGCCCCGGCCACCAGCGTCCCCAGCATCCGCAGAGCGCCCTTGTTCAGAGACTGGCCAGCCGAGTCCATGCTGATCATCAGCACCGCAAAGGCCGCCCAGAAGGGCTTCTCCCAGCCAAGCTGGAGAGAAATGGCGTAGGCGATCACGACGGCCAGGCCGGTCTTGATGGCTTCCTTGGCGCGGGTGGAGACTGTGAACATGACCAGAGTCTAAGCTCGTACCGCGACACCGAGACGTCGGGGTTCAGTAGGACATTCCTGAATTCCCCGGGCGGAAATATCGCCGCCTGGAGGGGATGTCAGGCCGATGACTCCGATGTAGCCCGCGGTTGTGTATGAGCCTCGGCGTCCCTGCTGAATATACGGGCGCGAGTTCAGAGTTGCATCACTTGTCCGCGCGAAAAGGATTGACCACGTCGACCCCGCACTCTTCAAAGTCGCTCGTATTGCGGGTCGCTATCGCCATGTCGCCGGACCGGGCTATGGCTGCGATTTGGCCGTCGGGCACGCTCATGGGGCGTCCCTGCTCTTTTCGTAATCCCATCACGTCTCCGTAGATGCGTGCAGCAGCATCGTCATAGGCGAGCACGCGTTCCGCAAAGGCCTTCGAAATGAATTGCTCAAATCTCTCGCTGAGATCAAGCCGCCGCTTGCCGACTGGGAGAATCCGCAGTCCGTACTCTATCTCGCCGATGGTGATGGCCGATAGAAACAGAAATCTGGACTCCTGCTGGTTGAGCCACTCCAGAACAGCAGTCGCCGGCGCCACCTTCATGACTTCGGATACAACATTCGTATCGAGCAGGATCATTCCGCGAGATCCACCGGCATGTGCTGTTTGCGCTCGGGTAGCTCCAAGTCCACACCGTGCTTTGGGCCGAATATCCCAACGGCTACATCGCCTAGCCGCTCCGGCCCTGATACCGCTTCTCTGAGGATCCGACGGACCTCTTCCTCCATCGAAACCCCATGCCTCGCGGCGCGTACTCGCAATCGCGCCATTGTTTCCTCATCCAGCTTTCTTACACTCAAGCTCGCCAAGGTCAACTCCCTTCACTGTTACAGCGGAAGAAATGCTAGCATACGCTAGCGATGCTGGCAAAAATCAGTAAATGATTGCAAACCACTTGTTTGGCACTCGTGGAAACGCAGTCATGCCTTGTTCCAGACCAAAGTGCGATTGTTCACTGGCATGGGGACATCTTCCGAGAAGGACAGGCCATTGTTGTTGGCGAGAACTTCCAGCTCCTCAAAGTTGCGAAGACCACTCTGCGGGTCTCGCGCTTTCAGCATCTGGTCGAACCGCGCATTGCTCTCGCTGGTATACGTGCCGCCGAAATTGAAGGGGCCGTAGAGAGCAAAGCATCCACCCGGCTCAAGCACGCGTCCGACACCCTGAAACATCTGCTCGACCTCCGGCCAGGACATGATGTGGGTCGTATTGGCGCTGAAGACGGCATCAAAACGCTCTTCAGGCCACTCCCCTGCCACGTCGAGGAGCAGCGGAGTCCGCACGTTCGGCAGAT
>JASJBY010000127.1 GCA_030066245.1 Gammaproteobacteria bacterium | reverse complement strand
AACGCCAAGGTGCCGGCGTACATGCCTGGTGCGCCTCCCCATGTGATGAACCTGCCGTTGCTGCTTCATACCAAAGATGACATCGGGTTTCTCACTGCCATGCTGGGCAGCGGCCCCGTGGTGATTCTTTCCCGGGGCTATGGCCACTGCCGGAACACCAGTACCGCAACCCGGAGCGTCTGGTGGGTGTAGTATTTCGATTCTCAAGAAACCTTGATACTCAATGCCGTCGAGGTTAGCGGTGTGCCGGATGGTGATTTCGGATTTATGATGCGGCCCGACTATCCGACAGCCGAGTCCCTGAGCGAAGCACTGGAGGCCGTGTTCGGCCGGATCCAGCGCGAGCGCATGGCCCAGAAAGAGGGTATCGGTTGCAACCGATGTGCTCGTTGTTCTCACCGGTCTTCGATTTCGAGAATCAGGCGGCGGCCGTGGCGACCGCCGAGGCCGTGATGGAAGGACTGATGGACGAGGGAAATCGGGCCGGTGTCTCGACGCGCGAGGAATCGATCCGGAAGATCTGGGCTGGCGAGGAAGTGGCGGCCGAAGCAGAGAGCATTGCGGCCGAGCAAGACGGGCCGTCCGCACTCAGGGAACGCGTGCAGCGCCCGGTGAGTCGGCGAGACATGCTGCGCGGGGTATTCGCCGGCGGCAGGGCGCAAGCTCGTGTCGATTGAGGGACGCCTGACCATCGACCTGTACCCGGGCGCCGGGCGGCCGGAACGGGTGGGGATCCAATCCAGCCGTCCCTTACAGGCCGCGAAGATTTTCCGGGGCAAGACACCGGAGGCACTGCTCGAGCAACTGCCCCTGGTGTTCAGCGTGTGCGCCGTTGCCCAGGCGGCTGCGGCCGCTCGGGCCATTCAGGAGGCGCTGGGGCTGCAGGTCAACGGCTCGGTTGACGCTGCACGGCTGCTGCTGGTGCAATTGGAGACCGCCCGTGAGCACCTTTGGCGAATTGCCATCGATTGGCCGGGATTCGTAGGAGAAGAGCCGGATGCGGCTCAGGCAGCACCGCTGCAAGCCCTGTTGCCAGTCTGTCGCAAGGCTCTGTTTGCCGATGGCGATGCTTTCGCCCTGCGGGCAGACTGTCGGGTTACGGGCGCTGCCGTGGAGGCGCCCATCGCTCGCCTCGACGAGCTGCTCACAGGCCTGGTTTTCGGTTGCTCGCCGTCGGAATGGTTGACCATCGACAGTGCGGAGGCGTTGGGTGAATGGAGCCATGGGAAAGCGTCGATTGCTGCGCGCTTGTTGCACGACCTGTCCTGCCGGGGTTGGCAGGCGCTCGGTGCCACCGATTGCCGGCTTCTGCCGGCGCTTTCGGCAACGGCCCTGAACCGCCGTCTGGATACACCCGATGCGGATCGGTTCATTGCCGAACCCGTCTGGGAGCAACATACTTGCGAGACCACGCCACTGGCACGGCAGTATGATGCTGCCCTGGTCCGGTCCTTGCGAAGCCGGTATGGCAGTGGTTTGCTGGCCCGCCTGGCCGCGCGCCTGGTGGAGCTGGCCGGGATCCCCGGGACCATGCGCCAACTCGCGGCGCAACTGGGTAGCGACGACCCGGTCCCGCGGGAAGAGACGCTGCCCCCGGGCACGGGCATCGGTCAGGTGGAGGCCGCGCGCGGGCGCCTGGTGCACCGTGTGGAGTTTGCCCATGACAAGGTCAAGCGTTATCAGATCCTGGCGCCGACGGAATGGAATTTTCATCCCGCCGGCGTCGTGGCCGCCGGGCTCGGCAGCCTGGCAGAGAGCGACGAAGCGATACTGCACAGCCAGGCGGCCATGCTGGTCAACGCCGTCGACCCCTGTGTCGGTTACGAGCTGAGGGTGCACTGATGCACAAGATGTCCCTCTGCGAGGAGGTGTTGCAGGTGCTGAAGGACAATGCCAGAACCCAGGGCTACCGGCAGGTCAAAACGGTATGGCTTGAGATCGGCGGCGACCAGATGAAAGTAAAAAACCCGGAGGTGGATTGATGGACATGTGGTATCAGTGGATCCGCGCCAATCATCTGCTGGCTTCCATGGGGGTCTAACCATGTGTCTGGCGTTACCCGCGAAAGTCGTCGCCATCGACGAGGCCACCGATACGGCAACCGTGGCCTTGGGCGAGGTGAAGAAAGAAGTCTCCCTGGCGCTGGTCAGCGATGTGCATGTGGGCGACTTCGTGCTCATCCACGTGGGCTATGCGCTCAACACCATCAGCCAGGAGGAGGCCGAGCGTACGCTTCAGCTGTTCGCTGAGGCAGGTCTGGTGGGGGAGAAGCAGTCATGAGATACGTGGATGAGTTTCGACAGCGGGAACTGGCCCAACAGCTGGCCGCCGCCATCCGCAAAGAAGCGGATCCGCAACGGCAGTACAACCTGATGGAGTTCTGCGGCGGCCATACCCATGCCATCTTCCGTTACGGTGTGCAGGATCTCATGCCGTCCAACGTGCATTTCGTGCACGGCCCGGGTTGTCCGGTGTGTGTGTTGCCCGTCGGGCGTATCGATAATGCCATTCAGCTGGTGGAGCAGCATGACGTCATTCTCTGTACCTACGGTGATATGCTGCGGGTGCCTGCCAGTGGTCGCAAGAGCCTGCTGAAGATCAAGGCGGGGGGTGCGGATATCCGTATGGTCTATTCCACCCAGGATGCCTTGCGGATTGCCCGAGACAACCCCGACCGCCAGGTCGTCTTCTTTGCCATTGGCTTCGAGACCACCACGCCGCCTACTGCCGTGGCCATCAAGCAGGCCCGGACGGAAGCCCTGGATAACTTCAGCGTGTTTAGTAACCATGTGCTGACGCCGGCGGCTATTCAGAACATCCTGGAGTCCCCCGAGGTTCGCGAGATGGGCTCCGTGTCCATCGATGGCTTTTTCGGTCCGTCCCACGTCAGCTCCATCATCGGCAGCCGCCCCTACGAGTTCTTTGCTGAGGAGTTTCAGCGTCCGGTGGTCATCGCCGGTTTCGAGCCCCTGGATGTGATGCAGTCGGCCTTGATGTTGATCCGCCAGCTCAACGAAGGCCGTCATGAGGTTGAGAATGAATACACCCGTGTGGTCACCCGAGAAGGCAACACCAAGGCCCAGTCGCTGGTGGCCGAGGTGTTCGAGCTGCGGCGCACCTTCGAGTGGCGGGGCCTGGGTCTGGTGCCATACAGCGCTTTGCAGATAAAGAAAGCCTTCGCCGGGCTGGACGCGGAGCAGCGTTTCCACGTGCCCGCCATTTCTGCTTCGGATGTGAAGGGCTGCGAGTGTCCGTCGATCCTGCGCGGCGTCAAACGGCCCACCGACTGTAAGCTCTTCGGCACGGTGTGCACCCCGGAGAACCCCATGGGTTCCTGCATGGTCTCTTCGGAAGGCGCCTGTGCCGCCTACTGGAGCTACGGCCGGTTCCGTCAGCCAGAGAAGTCGGATACCCGGGAAGACGCGGCATGAACGCTGTGGTCAAGCGCTTTCCGGTACGTCTAGACGTTCGGCGCGGCGCGGTGGACATGACTCACGGCAGCGGCGGCCGCGCCATGGCGCAGCTGATCGAAGAGCTGTTCGTTAAGCACCTGGACAACGAGCTCCTTCGTCAGGCCAATGACCAGGCGTCCTTCACTGTGGGCAGCGGGCGCATGGTCATGAGCACAGACGGTCATGTGATCTCGCCCCTGTTCTTCCCCGGCGGGGACATCGGCTCGCTGGCCGTGCATGGCACCATCAACGATGTGGCCATGTCGGGGGCCAGGCCCCTGTACCTCTCCGCCGGTTTTATCCTGGAGGAGGGTTTCCCGCTGGCGGACCTGGATCGGATTGTGGCCAGCATGGCAGGTGCGGCGACGGCGGCTGGCGTGCCTGTGGTGACCGGCGATACCAAGGTGGTGGAGAAGGGCAAGGGCGACGGCGTGTTCATCACCACCACGGGTGTCGGCGTGGTGCCTGAGGGCGTGCAAATTTCCGGGGATCGCGCCCGGGCTGGTGACGCCGTTCTGGTCAGCGGCAGCATGGGGGACCACGGCGTGACAATCATGTCCAGCCGCGAGAACCTGGAGTTCGAGACCGCCATCAAGTCCGATTCGGCTGCCCTGCACGAACTGGTTGCCGACATGGTGGCTGCCGTTCCGGAAATCCATTGTTTGCGAGACCCCACCCGCGGCGGCCTGGCCACGACTTTGAATGAGCTGGCCCAGCAGTCCGGCGTGGGCATGGTCCTGCAGGAAGATTCGATCCCCATAAAGCCGGCGGTGCTGGCGGCCTGCGAGCTGCTGGGCCTCGATCCCCTGTATATCGCCAACGAAGGAAAACTGATCTGCATTTGTGCGCAGGCGGATGCCGAGCGCCTGTTGAAAGTCATGCAGGCGCATCCGTTGGGACGACAGGCTGCTATGGTGGGAGAGGTGGTCGAAGACCCCCATGGCTTCGTGCAGATGCAGACCAGTTTCGGGGGCAGCCGCATCGTGGACTGGCTGGCCGGTGAGCAACTGCCCCGCATCTGCTAGCCGGGCAGGCCCGACCGAGCCATGCGCATCCTGTTTCTCACCCACAGCTTCAACAGCCTGACCCAGCGTTTGTTCGTCGAGCTGCGGGAACAGGGACATGATGTTTCGGTGGAGTTCGACATTAACGACGCGGTCGCCTTGGAGGCGGTTCAGCTTTTCCAGCCGGAACTGATCGTTGCCCCCTTTCTCAAACGCGCCATACCCCCGTCCATCTGGCGCCATCACGTCTGCCTGGTGGTGCATCCGGGTATCCGCGGCGACCGCGGACCCTCGGCCCTGGACTGGGCCATCCTCAACCAGGAGGACAGCTGGGGAGTGACCGTGCTGCAGGCGAACGGGGAGTTGGATGCCGGTGACATATGGGCATGGAGCGAGTTCCCCATGCGGCAGGCGAGCAAAGCCAGCGTGTATCGCAACGAGGTGACCACGGCCGCCGTCGAGGCGGTGTCAGAGGCGGTGGCACGCTTCGCCGGCGGAGACTTCCAGCCCAAGCCTCTCGATTATGCCCATCCCGAGGTTCGCGGTCGGCCGCGGCCGCTGATTCAGCAGTCGGACAGGACGATCGACTGGCAGCAGGATGACACGGACACCGTGTTGCGCAAGATCCGCAGCGCCGATGGCGCGCCCGGGGTGCTCGACCACCTGTTCGGTCGGGAGCTGTTTATCTATGACGCCCGTCCGGAGCCGACCCTGTGCGGCAAAGCCGGTGAGGTCATCGCCCGTTGCGGCGGCGCCCTGTGTCGGGCAACCCGCGACGGCGCCGTGTGGATAGGCCACCTGCGCGACAGGCAGGCGGCCCATCCGTTCAAGCTGCCGGCCACCCGGCTGCTGGCCGCCGAGCTCGAAGCGGTGCCTGAAATCGTGCCTGACGGCAACACGGGTAACCGCGAGATCCGGTACCAGGAGCGGGACCAGGTCGGCTACCTGCACTTTGCCTTTTACAACGGCGCCATGAGCACCGCCCAGTGCGAGGAGCTGCGTCGGGCCTATGCGGAAGCCCGCCGGCGCGACACCCGGGTGATCGTGCTCATGGGTGGCCCCGATTTCTGGTCCAACGGCATGCATCTCAACGTGATCGAGGCGGCCGACAGCGCGGCCGACGAATCCTGGCTCAACATCAATGCCATCGACGATCTGGCGGCTGAGATCATCGACACCACATCCCACATCACCGTGGCGGCGCTGCACGGCAACGCGGGCGCCGGGGGCGTGTTTCTCGCCCGGGCGGCGGATCTCGTGTGGGGCCACCATGGAGTTGTTCTCAATCCCCACTACAAGGACATGGGCAACCTGTTCGGCTCCGAGTACTGGACCTATCTGCTGCCCCGATATGCAGGCGACGCGAGCGCCGAACAGATCGCACGGGCACGCCTGCCCATGGGCGTGCGGGAAGCCTCGGCCATGGGACTGGTTGATGCCTGGTTCGGCCGCAACAAGGAAGAGTTCGAGCGCCTGCTGGTGGAGCGGGCAGAAGCGCTGGCCCACGGACCCCGCTACGCTTCACGGCTCGAGGAGAAGCTCCACCGGCGTCGGACTGACGAGGCCAGCAAGCCGCTCAGTCGCTACCGCGAAGAGGAGTTGGAGAAAATGAAACTGAATTTCTACGGCTTCGATCCCAGCTACCATGTGGCACGGTATAACTTCGTCTACAAAGTGCCCAAGTCGAGGACGCCGCTCACCATTGCACGTCATCGCAGGTCACAACCCGCCGCTGCAACGAGGTAGCCGCCCATGAGCAACCTGCCCACTGTACTGATCGTCGATGACGAGGTGCGCAGCGGTCGAACAGATGCTGCCGGCCCGGGCCCAGCTCATGCACCTGATTGGACTGCTGGCCGGCAAGTGGCCGCACGGCTTAACGATCCAGCCCGGGGGCACGATCCGCTCGGTCGAGGTGCAGGAGCGCATGCGGATTGGCAGTATTCTGGTCGGCTTTTGTCGCTTTCTCGATACGGTCCTGCTCGGCGATGTGTTGGAGGCGATGCTCGCCCCGGACTCGCCTGAAGGCCTACTTGCCTTCGATCCCTGCATGGTGTGCACGGTTCATTGAGCATGGGAGAGGAAATTCGCATCACGGGTATCGTGCAGGGCGTCGGCTTCCGGCCCATGGTGTGGCGGCTGGCGAAGGAGTGCGGCATCGTCGGTGCGGTCTGGAACGACGCTGAAGGCGTGTTGATACGCGCCTGGGGCAGCCGCGAATCCCTGGAAGAGTTCGTGCAGCGCCTGCAGGCCGAGCAACCGCCGCTGGCACGCATCGAGTCCACCGAACGCACCGCGCTGGATGACGACAGAGAGGCGCCGGCGGATTTTCAGATCGTGCGGAGCCGGGAGGGGGAGGTTCGCACCGGCGTTGCGGCGGATGCTGCAACCTGCCCGGAATGCCTGGCTGACGTGCTGGACCCCACCAATCGCCGCTACCGGTATCCTTTCACAAACTGCACCCATTGCGGCCCCCGGCTGTCCATCGTCCGGTCCATCCCCTATGACCGGGCCAACACCAGCATGGCGTCGTTTCCCATGTGCCGTGCATGCCGGACCGAGTACGAGGATCCGGCCGACCGCCGCTTCCATGCCCAGCCCAACGCCTGCGGCGAGTGCGGGCCCCGGGTCTGGCTGGAGGATGCCCACGGCCACCAGCTTTCGCCGGACGCAGGCGGTGACGTGATTGATGCTGCGGCACGGCTGATCCGCGAGGGCAGCATCGTCGCCATAAAGGGCATCGGCGGATTTCACCTGGCCTGTGACGCGGGCAACGAACGAGCTGTCGGCGAGCTGCGCCGTCGTAAGTTTCGCTATCACAAGGCGCTCGCGCTGATGGCGCGGGATATCGCAATGGTGGCTCGCTTCGCCGAAGTAAGCCAAACAGAGGCTGCGCTGCTGGGTGACAAAGCCGCACCCATCGTGGTGCTGAATGCGGCGGGCGAAGCGCTTGCCGCCTCAGTCGCCCCCGGTCAGCACACCCTGGGGTTCATGCTCCCTTACACGCCGCTGCATCATCTGCTGCTGCAGGAGATGGTCCGACCCGTGGTGATGACCTCCGGCAACCGCAGTGACGAGCCTCAGACCATCGACAATCAGGATGCGCATAAAAGGCTTGAAAGAATCGCTGACTTCTACCTCCTGCATGATCGTGACATTGTCAACCGGCTGGATGACTCGGTGCTGCGGGTTGCTGACGGCAAAGCGCGCTTTCTGCGTCGCGCGCGCGGCTATGCTCCCGAAGCCATCCTGTTGCCCGAGGACTTCGCGCAAGCCGGCAGCATCCTGGCAATGGGCGGGGAGCTGAAGAACACCTTCTGCCTGTTGAAGGAGGGACGGGCCATACTGTCCCAGCACATCGGCGATCTGGAAGATGCCGTGACCTATCGGGACTATCACCGCAATTTGGAACTGTACCGCCAGCTGTTCGATCACCGACCGACGACTGTCGTCGTCGATAAGCACCCCCAGTACCTGTCAACCCGGCTGGGACGGGAGCAGGCGGCCGCGAACGGCCCGCAACTCATGGAGGCACAGCACCACCATGCCCACATCGCCTCGTGCCTGGCCGAGCACGGGGCACCGCTCGACACCCGTCCGGTGCTCGGCATCGTGCTCGATGGGCTGGGGTTCGGCGAGGACGACACTTTCTGGGGCGGTGAATTCTTGCTGGCCGACTACGCCGGTTTCCAGCGCCTGGCCCGATTTCAGCCCGTGCAGATGCTGGGTGCATCCCAGGCCATGCGTGAGCCCTGGAGGAACACCCTGGCGCACCTGCTGGTCGCCTTTGGCTGGGAACAGACCAGGGAACGCTATGGGGACCTGGAAATTTTGCGTTTCTTGGAAGCCAAGCCGCTGGACGGATTCCTGGTGATGGCCGAGAAGAGCATCAACAGTCCCAGGGCATCCTCCTGCGGTCGTCTGTTCGACGCGGTTGCCGCGGCCATCGGCGTTTGTCGGGAGCGCGTCTCGCACGAGGGACAAGCGGCCATGGAGCTGGAGTCGCTGGCGGCTCCTGAATTCCGTCGCCAGGCAAGAGCCGGGTATCCCTGGGACCTGACAGAGCCGGGGATCAGGACCCTGGCATGGGGTGGTCTGTGGGAAGCGCTAATGGCGGACCTTCGCCAGGGGGTGGCGCCGGCGATCATGGCTGCCCGTTTCCATCAAGGTCTGGCCCACGCCGTGGCGGATACCGCGCGAACACTATGTGAGGAGCAAAGCCTGGATACGGTCGTGCTCGGGGGCGGGGTTTTCCAGAACCGCCTGTTGCTGGAGGGGGTCAGCCAGGCGCTGTGTCAGAACGGCATCCGCGTCTTGGCACCTGAGAGACTGCCGGCCAATGACGGCGGGTTGGCGCTCGGTCAGGCCGCCGTGGCCGCGGCTCGACAGCTTGCCACCGGCAGCGCATGGTCGTCTCTGCGTCATTGAGCCTTGGAACGCGTGTCGGCGTCGTTTTGGTGGATGTTCGGGTGAGTCAGGGCGTGGGTTTGCGGAGCTTGCGGTCGTGTAGAAAGAGGGGGTGGGTTCGGAGTGCACCGAATGCATTCGGACGTATTGTCAGACGCATCAGTATTGAGGATAGAAATCATGAGCATGCAACCCATCTCGCCGGAGCCGGTCCTGCGAGCCACAACCGGTTTCATGGCCGCAAGGCTGCTTGGCGCGGCGGTGGAGCTCGGCGTTTTTGACCGTCTCGGCAGCGGCAGCGCCGATCAGGATGAGCTGGGCAGGCAGATCGGTGTGCCGCCGCGGCGACTGCACATCGTGCTCGATGCCATGGTCAGCATCGGGCTCCTGGCGCGGCAGGGAAAGGCCTACCGATGCACGCCCGTTGCCGTGGCCTATCTGACCGACGACGCCGAGACCGATATGCGGCCCTTCGTGCGCTTCATGCATCGAATGCGCTATGAATCCTGGTTGCGATTGGAGGAGGTGGTCCGCGTCGGAACCGATGCCGTGGAGGAGAAGGCCCGTTCGCAGGAAGAGCAGGCAATCATCTCGGAAGGCATCGCCGCCGTCACGTCGCCCGCCGCACGGGCATTGGCCGACCAGTACGACTTCTCCCAGCATCAGCACCTGCTGGACATCGGGGGAGGTACGGGGTCGTTTCTGAGGCCAGCGCTGAGCCGCTATCCCCAGCTTCGGAGCACCCTCCTGGACCAGGCGGAAGTTGCCGAAGTCGCGCGGCGGCGGATGGGCGAGTCGGGACTGTCCGACCGGGTGAGCATTCAGTCCGGAGATTTCTTCACCTGCCAACTGCCGGCAGACGCCGACGCGGTTTTGCTGGCGAATGTGGTGCACATTTTCTCTCCCGAGCGCAATCGCGAGCTGCTGGGACGGCTGCGGGCATCTGCGGCCGCCGGCTCACGCCTGTTGCTGGTGGACTTCTGGACCGATGCCAGCCATGCGGAGCCGGCTTTCGCCGCCATCATGGCGGGCGAGTTTCTACTCGCCAGCGGTGAAGGTGCTGTTTACAGCGTCGACGAGATCTCCGGCTGGCTGCGAGAAACCCACTGGAGCGTGCTTGAGCACGTGGGTCTAGCGGGCCCGGCCAGCCTGGTGGTGGCGGAGGCCGTTTAGTCCCGCGTCGAATTTTCGCCGGGTGGGTAGCTCCACAACGAGGAAGCCGCCGTGATCTCAGCTCATGCCGATGTGGTCGGCAGTCTGCTGCGTCCGCCCGCGCTGCTCCAGGCTCGGGAGGCCGTGGCGGCCGGACGCATGCGCCATGCCGAGTTCAAGCACATCGAAGACCGGGCCGTGGACGGCGCCATTGCGCTGCAGGAGCAGGCGGGCATGGAGGTGGTGACTGACGGGGAGATGCGCCGACTGTCGTTTCAGAGCCAGATGACCGAGGCGGTGGAAGGTTTTGGCGATTGGGACCTGGATGCTTTCCTGTGGGGCGACTGGCACGGGGAGCAGCGCGTCGGTGACTGGTCGAAGCGGCGTCCCGCGCGCCTGGGGGTGGTGGACAAGCTGAAGCGCCGGCGGCACCTGTCGGTGGAGGAGTTCGTCTATCTGCGAGGGCGCACGACCCGTACGCCGAAGGTGTCGCTGCCCAGCCCGAGTCTCTTCGCCAATTTGTGGTCGCCGGAAATGTCGGCCGAAGTCTATCCCACCCTGGAGGGTTTCCTGGCCGATGTGGCGCAAATCCTTCGCGAAGAGGTGCAGGAGCTTGCGCGGCTTGGAGCCGCCTACATCCAGATAGACGCCCCGCACTACACCCTGTTGCTGGACCCTGCCACCCGGGCCTTCTACGAATCCAGGGGCTGGCAGCTCGATCAATGGCTGAGCCTCGGCATCGAGCTCGACAACTCGCTGATGGTCGATTTGCCCGCAGTGACTTTCGGATTTCATCTCTGCCGGGGAAATCAGGCGAGTCGCTGGTTGGTGCACGGCGGCTATGATCGCATCGCGCGGCCCATCTTCAAGGGGATCCGTGCCCAGCGCCTGCTCCTGGAGTATGACGACCCGCGCTCGGGCAGCTTCGAGCCTCTGCGGGAAGTCCCTGAGGACAAGACTGTGGTTTTGGGCCTGGTGACCACGAAGCATCCGGAAATGGAGACGCCGGTGGCTCTGCGAGAGCGAGTGAACGAGGCAAGTTGTTTCGTTCCGCTGGAGCGACTCGCTCTCAGTCCCCAGTGTGGCTTTGCCACCTCCATCGTCGGCAACAGACTGACGGTGGAGGACCAGCGTCGCAAGCTCGAGCTCGTTGCCTCGACGGCGCGTGATGTCTGGGGCTAGCCCGGATTAGCGACCAGTAGTGACTGGAAAACGAGCCGCTGAGAAGAGTACCTCCGGGCGACTTTCGAGTTGCCCGGGTATCGTTCAGGGCTGTTGGGGATTGATATGGCCGTTAGCCGTTGCGCGTGGGCGAAAGCCACGTCGACACTGGAGGTTGACTACCACGACCACGAGTGGGGGGTGCCCAGTTTCGACGATCGGCACCTGTTCGAGATGCTGATTCTCGAGGGCGCACAGGCTGGGCTCTCCTGGCGGGTGATTCTCGAGAAACGCGAGGGATACCGGCGCGCTTTCGATGGTTTCAATGCGGAGCGTATGGCCCGCTACACGACAGCCAGGAAGAACAGGCTGCTGCAAGATCCCGGCATCGTCCGCAACCGCTTGAAGGTGGAGGCGGCGGTGACCAACGCCCGCGCCTACCTGGATTTGGTTGCTTCGGGCGAGACGCTTGCTGATTTTCTGTGGGCCTTCGTGGACGGCGTGCCGCTGCAAAACCGCTGGGCAACCCCGGATCGCGTACCTGCGTCGACGCCGCAATCGGACGCCATGAGTCGGGAGCTTAAGCGCCGCGGCTTCAAGTTCGTCGGCAGCACCATATGCTATGCCCTGATGCAGGCGGTTGGCATGGTTAACGATCACACGGTCAATTGCTTTCGGCACGCACAACTGCACAGCTGATCAGACATGCGCTACATGCTGGTGCGTCGCGGGCGCTGCACAATCGTTTGGAGGACGAGCACCCGGGAGGGGAAGAAGCGCCGACAGTTGCGCCTTGCCAGACGCAGGATGACCGCAGTCGGACTGCCGTTGGCTGAACGGACTATGAAAGACGCTGACTGCACCAGCTTCCTCCAATGGGCTTCGCCTCGGGTCCGCCTGTGCCACTACACTAACGACCCGTGCCCCAGACCCACAGGCCGACTCAGCCGAACGGCTGCAGAGGCAGGCGGTGATAACCTCGTTTCGACTGTGGGCTGTTGAAGTGCAGCGTGCGGGATTTGCGTTGCCAGAGCATGGGCTTGCCCTGGTACGGGTCAGTGAATTGCGCACCCACCCCGGTGAGGTAATGCTCCAGCCGGTCCTCGGTGATGCCGGCCCGACGAATGGCAAGCTTCAGGTTTACCAGGGTGATGAGTCCGCTCAGGTCGCGCAGGTTGCCGGCATACCGGCCGACGTCCGGCCGCGCCACTGAAACGAGGGCCGCCCCCACCGGGTTCCTTAGCCACTCGAGCCAGTCGGGGCTGCAATCCGTAATCTTTCCCGACAAGCCCAGGGCCGGCGGCTCAGGGTGCATGGACTCCGTTGCCGCGCCCAAGCGTTCCCAGCAGCGGTATGCCCTGTTGGTGCTTCGGTTGGGCTTGTAGAGTGGGCGCAGGGCTGTGGCGCCAAGCCAACGGGGCAGACCAAGCTGTTCATAGGTCTCGGTTCTGGTCTCCAGCATCAGCAGCGCGGAGGCGCTGAAGCGAAACTCCGAACGCAGGGCCAGCGCCAGGGTGGCCTCCCGGTCGCTCAACGGTGCGAGCGCTGGGAAGCTGCCAAGCGGCGCCCGGTGCGTATCCATGAACGCGGCAACCACGTGCAGATTTTCCGCCACCATGTCCGTGACCACCGTCTTGATGAGTAGATCGTCGGCCTGGGCCAGTAGACGTCTCAGGAACTCCAGGTCGCCGAGCACGGCATCCGTGATCGGTTAAGCATTTGCGGTGGGGGCTGTACCGGCACGAGCCGCCGGGACACGCCGTGAATACCTCCCTGTAGGCTCGACGGCCGCTATCCCTGCGGCCGACGGTCCCGGCCACTCATGCCG
>JASJBY010000126.1 GCA_030066245.1 Gammaproteobacteria bacterium | reverse complement strand
CCTGGAGGTGCGCGAGCGCGTCGAGGAGGTGCTCGCCTACCCGGAAGGGACAGTGGGACGCATCATGCACCCGGAGGTGGCTGTCATTCGGCCGGACGTGAGCCTGGACGTGGTGCTGCGATATCTGCGCCAACGCAAGTCGCTTCGCCGGCAAACCGATGGCCTCATGGTCATCGACCGGGACAATAACTACCTGGGCAAGCTCTCGTACACGGCCCTGCTCACCAGCGATCCTGCCATGACAGTAAGCGAAGTGATGCTGCCGGAGGCCGACAGCGTGCGGGCGGACACCCCCGAGACCGATCTGGCCATTCTGTTCGAGCGCCGTGACCTGGTCTCGGTGGCTGTCCTCGACGACGGCGACAAGCTCGTCGGTGTGGTCACCGCGGATGACGTGCTTGACATCGTCCGTGAGCAGGCGGACCAGCAGATTCTGAACATGGCCGGCCTGGAGGAGGAGGAAGATCTGTTCGCCCCGGTGCTGCCCAGCGCCAAGCGCCGCGCCGTCTGGCTGGGAATCAACCTGATAACCGCTTTCCTGGCGGCATGGGTCATCGGACTGTTCGAGGCCACCATCGACAAAATCGTGGCCCTGGCCGTGCTGATGCCCATCGTAGCCAGCATGGGCGGTATAGCCGGCAGTCAAACCCTGACGCTCGCCATACGCGGTCTGGCACTGGGTCAAATCAGCAGCGCCAATACCCGGTGGCTTGCCTTCAAGGAGATCGGCGTCGGTATGCTCAACGGCGTCTTCTGGGCCGTCGTCGTTGGTGCCATAGCCTTCGTCTGGTTCGGGAGCGTAGGCATTGGCCTGGTCATCTCCGCGGCCATGGTGCTCAACCTGCTGGCCGCCGCCCTGTCGGGCGTGGCAATACCCCTCATCCTGGACCGGCTCGGCATCGATCCCGCCCTGTCGGGCGCTGTCGTGCTGACGACGGTGACCGATGTCGTCGGGTTCATGAGCTTTCTGGGACTGGCCACGCTGTTCCTGCTTTAACGGGCGCACGGGACCGTGCCGGGCTAGAATGGAGGTTTTTCGGGTAGGCTCACGCGGATGGGCACAATCAAGGTTATTCTCGCGGGCATGGCTGCCGGCCTGACGGCTACCGTCGTCTTGTCCTTCTTGATGCTCACCAAAGCCTGGCTGCCGCAGCTGGACCCCGTAGTCATGCTCGATGGCGTCGCCCGTGCGGTGTTCAGCGACCTGGAGGCTCCCGTTCCGCTGGCTGGCTGGCTCTGGCACTTCATCATCGGCACGCTCTGGTGGGGACCCTTGTTCGCGCTGATGGCACCCATTCTGCCCGGCAAGCGAATGTGGCAGAAAGGGGTCTCCTTTGGCTTCGGCGCGGCCCTGCTCATCATGCTCATGATCGTGCCACTGGCCGGCGCCGGCTACTTCGACATGGCCCTCAGCCCCCTGCAGCCCCTGATTACGCTGCTGCTGCATTTGATTTACGGAGCCGTGCTGGGCACGGTTTTCCAGCGGCTGGCCGCCGGTCCCGCCCTCCAGTGACCGGCCAACAACCCGTTTGAAGCCGCGCCGGGCCAGTCCGGCTCGCATGCCGCGTGCGGTTGCGTGTCGCTCCGGGCAGACGGCTCACGGGGCGCACCGGCCTTCTGAGGCTTACGGGCCACCCGCCCGTACACCGACATGCTGATGCTGCCAGGGTGACTCAACACCCGGCTCGTTTGCCTTTTCCGTGGCTATGTTCAAGCCCATCGCACAACGGCCAGGGCGTTCAGCCAGGCTACTTCCCACGCCCTGCGACGCCGACCGTGCCGCGGAGCGGCTATGGCGAAGCCCGGACGCCTCCGACGTCTCCCCGTGCACAGATATCCGGAAAATACCGCCTGGAACGGCAGACGGCGACTCCGGTACATTGTCCGGGTTGCACGCGGCAGTTCTAGAGCGCAACTTTACGGAGTCGGTGGCCCCCGAGACGAACACATCATGAGCACATTCAAGCAGCAATTCTCAAAAGCGCTCCTGAGCCTTGTTTTGCTCGGCTTCTATTCCGTTGGCGGCGTGGCACCGGCGCTGGCCGCTCCCGCCGTCCCCGGCGTGCCCGCCGAGAAAGTCGTCTCCGCCGACGAGCTGAATGCGAAGATTGAAGAGATTGAGGCGGCACAGGATTTGGACGAGGCCGTGAAAGGCAAGCTGGTGGAGCTCTACCGTCAGGCGCTCCGGCAGCTGGAGCGCGTCCGTTCTAACGAGTCCTCGGCAAAGGCGTTCGAAGAAGCGAGAAAAACGGCTCCCGAAGAGACGGCGGCCCTGCGCAAGAAGCTGGAACAGGCGGAGGCAAAGCCTGTTACGCCAGAAGCGCTGAAGATCACGAACCGAACATCCCTCGGGGACCTGGAGCAGCGCCTGGTCAAGGAGAAGGCCAACCTGGCCGCGGTGGAAACCAAGCTCGCCGAAGTCGAGAAGTCTCTCGGGGACGAGAGGACCCGCCCCGACCAGGTGCGCGACCGGCTCACGGAGCTGAAACAGGGTCAGGTGGAGACCGAGAAAGCGCTGAAAGCCACACCACCCCCCGAAGAGGCAAAGAGCGTGACGGAGGCCCGGCGCCTGGTTCTCGAGCTTCGTAGCCGGGCCAGCCGCGCAGAGATTCATGCTCTGGATCAGGAGCTCCTCAGCCAGGGCGCGAGGGTCGACCTGCTGAAAGCGCAGCGAGAGGTCACCGCTCAGTCGGTTACCTACGTGCGCGAGCTAGTGAAGCTGCTCGAAGAGCTGGTAAATCAACGCCGGCTGGACGAAGCGGAGAAGGCCCAGGAAGAAGCGGCCGTGGCCGAACGGGCAGCTGCAGGAAAGCACCCGGCGCTCCGGCAGCTTGCCGAACGCAACGCGGCGCTCACCCGCGAGCTTGCCGCGCTGACAGGCGACCTGGAGCGGGTGACGAAACGAAGAGAGGCCGTGGCCGCCAAGGCCAAGGAGATCCAACAGGACTTCCAGACGGCGCAGCAACGGCTTCAGATCGCCGGTCTCAGCGAGACGCTCGGAAGGATATTGCTGGAGCAGCGGCGAAAACTGCCGGACCTGGACCAGTACCGCAAGGACATGGCGGCGCGCAAGACCAAGATCTCCGAGATCGGCCTGAGCGAAGTGCGTGCCGAAGAGGAAAACCGGGAGCTGAGAGACCTGGACGCCGCTGCGGAGATATTGCTAGCCGAACACCCGGACGTGCCAGTCAGCCCCGAGGTGCAGGCGACGATCAAACAGGAGCTCAAGGAGGGACTGAGGGACCGCAAGGGCCTGCTTGGCAAGGCGACCAACACCTACGGCACTCAGCTCAAGGCGCTGGCTGATCTGGACTATGCCGAAGAACAGCTGCTCGATATAGCGGGCCGATACCGGGACTTCCTGGACGAGCACCTGCTGTGGCTGCCGAGCGCCTCGCCGGTAAGCCTGAATACTCTCGGCAAGCTGGTATCGGCGACAGGCTGGCTGCTCTCGCCAACGAACTGGCTCGACGTTGGGGACGCCCTGGTTTCCGACCTGTTCGGTGCCCCCCTCACCGTCGTAACAGGCCTGCTCGTCATCGCCGTGCTGCTGTGGAATACCCGCCGTCTGTGCAACAGGATAGTCGGCTTGGGCGAAAATGTCGGTAAGCTCTCGAAGGACAGCATCGGCCTGACCTTCCAAGCCCTTGGCCTCACCCTGCTGCTTGCCGTCGGCTGGCCGGCCCTGCTCGCCTTTCTGGGGTGGCGTTTGCAGGTGGCCGCCGACGCAGCCGATTTCGCACGTCACGTGGGAACGGCGCTCCTGGTCACCGCCCCCGCGCTGCTCAATCTTCTGACGTTTCACCGCTTCTGCATCGCCGGCGGGGTGGCTGAAAGACATTTCGGCTGGAGTGAATCGGTAGTCAAGCAGCTGCGGCGAAATCTTCAACTCTTCATTTTCGCCGCTCTGCCCGTGGTATTCCTTACGGCGCTGGCGGGCGTCTCCGGCGAAGCGACCTACAGAGACAGCCTCAGCCGGCTGGGCTTCGCCGTGGTCATGCTCCTGCTGTTCCTTTTCTTCTGGCGGGTGCTCAATCCGCGCTCCGGGGTACTGGCCGGCCACCTCCACAGGCATCCGAAGGGCTGGCTTTCGCGGCTGCGTTATGTCTGGTACGGCTTGGTGCTGGGAGCACTGCTGGCTCTGATTGTTCTCGATGTCATGGGCTATTTCCATACCGCCGCTCAACTGGCGCAACAGGTCGTGAACACTCTTTGGCTGGTACTTGGTCTGGTAATTCTGCACGACCTGGTCATCCGCTGGCTCACGCTCGTCCGACGCAAGCTCGCTCTGCAACAACTGCGGGAGAAGCGCGCGGCCGAGCGGGCTGCCCGCACCGCCGGGGATACCGGTGAGTCGGGCGGCCAGCCCCTGCCCGAAGTTGTGGAGGAAGAGGCGCTGGACCTGGAGGCTGTCGACGTTCAGACCCGCAAGCTCCTGGATGTCGCCATTGCCCTTTCCGCAGCCGTAGGCTTGTGGCTTATCTGGGCGGATGTGCTGCCCGCCCTCGGGATCCTGGACCAGGTCTCGCTCTGGCAGCAGACCGTCACGGTCGAGGGTGTGGACAAGCTCGCACCGGTCACCCTCGCGGACCTTACGCTGGCTTTGCTCATCGCGCTGCTCACCGTGGTGGCGTCCAAGAACCTGCCCGGCGTGATGGAGATTGCTTTCCTGCAACGGCTCGCTCTCACAGCGGGAACCCGTTACGCAATCACAACTCTGGCCCAATACCTCATCGTGGCCGTCGGCGTCATCCTTGCCTTCAACACCATCGGGGCCAGCTGGTCGTCGATACAGTGGCTGGTAGCCGCCCTCAGCGTCGGCCTCGGATTCGGCCTGCAGGAGATCGTGGCGAATTTCATCAGCGGCCTGATTCTACTGTTCGAGCGCCCGATCCGGGTCGGAGACATCGTCACCGTCGGCGACACCACCGGTGTCGTCTCACGTATTCAGATCCGGGCCACCACTATCCGCAACTGGGACAAGCAGGAGTTGCTCGTGCCCAACAAGGAGTTCATCACCGGCCGCTTGCTCAACTGGACCCTGTCCGACCAGGTGAACCGTATCGTTATCCCCGTTGGCGTTGCCTACGGGTCGGATGTTCAGAAGGCACTGCAGATCATCTCCGACGTGGCCAAGGAGCACCCGCGCATCCTCGTGGATCCCGCCCCTCTCATTACTTTTGAAGGCTTCGGGGACAACGCTCTAAACCTGATACTGCGATGCTATCTCGATTCCCTCGAGTTCCGTTTGCTGACCATCACGGAGCTGCACACCGCCATAAACGAAAAGTTCAACCAGGCGGGCATCGTCATCGCCTTCCCGCAGCGGGACATCCACCTGGACACCAGTCAACCGCTGGAAGTCCGTATCCGAGAGGCAGAGGACACGCAGGGCCGCAAGGCGCGTACCGACAAGACCGCCCCTGCCGTGGACAGCGTGGCAGCGGTAACTGCAGCGGCCGAAGGCAAGTCGTAGGCGCCGGGCACGGGATGTTCTCTGCTCATTTCTCAAGGCCGTCGCGGTGACGCCGATAATCTGAGGACGCACAAGCACACTGCAATCAGTTCTCGGAGGACCGGATGGGGAGACGCTTCTCTGCACGTGATCTGCCCTACATGGAGGCTGCCAGAGAGGCACTTATGGGCGGTTTCGAGGCCTTCATGACCGGGCAACCGATCTCGGCAAACGCCCACGACCCCGTCCGATGCCCAACGGCTTACGCCGCCTGGCGGGCAGGCTGGCTTGAGGCTGAAGCTGCTCTGCAGTGCGCCGACTACCTCAATGGCGAGTCGGAAGCTCCCGTCGAAGCTGTCTGAAAGCCCGCGCCTCGAAACGCGGAGCGCAGCGGTTGCGGTGTCAGCTTGCACGTTTGCCATTGCGCTAGGTATGAGTCCCCAGCCGCGTTCCCGCAGGCTTCCTCTAGCCGCCCCGCCTGCGCTAATCTAGTCCCTTGTCGCGAGGTTTATCTTCGGGCCACCTGCACATGGCCTGACATAATCGGAACGTGTAAGCGCAGCTGACCATCCATCCCCTGTCGCAGCAGAGGGGGACAACAGGCCAAGAACAAGAAAGCCGGGAGCGAGCGATGGAGGACAAAGGGGGGATTCCTGAGGTCGAGGGCCGCAGTGCTGTTGACTATATGCTGCGAACGGCCCAGCAGAATTTTACCCAGCTATCAATAGCAGCAGATCAGAAGGCGAATATTCTCGTCGGCTCCACCATCATCATGGTACCGCTGGTGCTGGGCTCTTTCGGCTCGAGCGAGTACACGTGGACACTGACCGCGCTGGCGGCCCTCACGCTGCCGGCCTGCGGCATAGCCCTGCTGGGCATTATTCCCCGCATGCCGCGGGCCACCTCAGGCACCCGCTTCTCCGAGGGATACAATCCCCTGTTCTTCACGCAGATTCATCGCCTGACGGAGCATGACTACCAGCAACTGATGCATGAAGTCATGAGCGAAGACCGGCTTCTCTACCAGTCGATCGTCCGGGACCTGTATCGCCATGGCCTGGTGCTGCAGCGTAAATACCGTTATCTGCGCCTGGCCTACATGGTCTTCTTTGCAGGACTGCTCGTTGCATTCACCGTTTTGATCTCAGAGTCGCAAGGCTATCTGCTGTGACGGAGTGATGACTGCCCTTTCTTGACACCCTTCATCGGGCGCGTCCCGGCGGCTCGTGCCGGTATGGCCACAACCGAACGCCAATGGGCGAAGCCGCTCGCCAAGGCCGCGGAGTCAGATGACCCTTGTAGAGTCCCCTGTCCGGTGACCGCAATACGGTCCCGGGGCATGGGGTCGTTTCAAAAGAGATTGAGCTATCACTTGGGCGGCCAGGTCAGTAAGCTCACACTTCGCACCGGCCAGCCGCCCACTCACAAGGTCTCTGGACCGTGCGCAGCGGGCCAGACGCGGCCCTACACAGAGACCATTCCACCATCAGCAGAAGCGTGGGCACCAGCAGGGGCACGCCCGCCGACAGCCGTCTCAAGCGTCCGCGGCGCCACCTGTAAAACATTTGCCCTTCAAGGAACGTAGCGCAAGCGGTACACGGCGATGGATTTCACGAGTCCAGACAAGCACTCCGCTCAGAACCGTCGCGCTGACCGGATTTCAAGCTCAACGCGCAGTCACCTCCCACCATCCAACACACCTTCTATGCTTTGGCTTCCGGAGAGGTTAACGAGACCCTGTGACAAGCCGACTAGCACACCATTACAGCTTTATGCTTGTTGGTCCTGCCGGCGTGGAAGCCCCTGCTGACAAACTCCTTCGTCACCCCATCTACCCCAGCCCCCCCTCCCTTGAGGTTCTTCAGTTGCGGTCGAAATGCCTGCCGATGTGGTCGCCGTCCTCCGTGTAACACGACCAGGAACTCTAATCACGGTCCGCCGTGGGCCTCGACGCCGCCTGGGCCGCCATCCCCACTTTGACCGCCAGGGAAAGTTGCGGCGCCTCCCTGCTGTGCAACGAGCGATTCAAGTGAAAATTGCCCTTGCAGACCGCCATCGGTGTACGCTACACCCACATGGTGCAGAAGCCCCGGGGTATCACGAACGGCACATTCAACACCCGCGAATCCTTCCACGGCCGCGGCGCCCGGTTCCTGCGTTCCCTGCGAACCGCATTCCTCACCATGAATTCCGTTGCGCCCGTCGTTTTCCTGGCCGGACGCTACTTGCTGGAATTCACAGCTCTCCTGGCTACTGCTTTCGTTTTTCAATTTCTCGGCCTTCAAGACAGCTGTATGGAAATATCGATCACAAACGCCGATACAGCTGGTGTGGGACCCGGCCGGGGCGTAGTTCAGATCAGCTATATAGGAGAGCCTCGGTACTTCTTTGCCGAAGCCCAGCACTTGCAGCATCTATACTATCAGGCCGTGTCCTAGAGCCGGTATTCTTGCAAACGGCAAAGCGAAAGCAATAAGACTTGAGCGCCGACACCGGTCTAGCCACATACGGCTCCGACAATCTCGGCAAACTGGCGCTCCCGGCGAGTAAGTCTCAGTTTACCAGCCATACGCTCAGTCTAGACACGTAGAATATGTGGGGAAGCTTGCAACTAGCCGCTCGTTCGATATCGTTTATAACTCAGCGATTGCGCGAAGTCTCCTGATGATCTCTCCAGCGCGGGCCTGGTTAGCTGCATCACCTGCCAAGTGCCAGGTGATCGAACTGACGAAGTCTGGCCGAGATAACAACGTATCGAATTCTTCTCTTAAGTACTCTTTGACGTAATCGGGAACAGTCGCCAGTTCGTCTATTAGTTCCCGTCTGCCATCTACCACAGTCAATATGTCTTCCATATCATGGCTTACGCCAAAATCCTCATTTCCCCTTTCGTGGAACGCTTCAAGTTTCGTGGCAAGAAACAGGATTGGTGAAATAAGTTTAATTGTCTCACCACTTGGTAGGTAGCATAACCTGGCGGTTTCATAGGCCTCGCCGTACCACCGATTCGAGAATCCGAGAATATCTTGGTCGACCGGCATTACGTCAACCCTGAAATCAGTGATCCGCCACCGACACAGAACATCGCTATTTCGATCTTCGGTGAACCCTAGTTTACGTAGTCGGTGAGCCAGCTGGTAATAATCGCGACGCGTAGCAACGCTTGTAACCAAATCGACATCAGTCGTGGCACGTACCGGCGGGCGGCCAGGGTCAGTAACCAAAAGGCCTGTCGCACAGCCTCCGACGAATACGAATTCGTCCTTTAGTTCGCCCAAATGCTGAACTACTCCCTCAACGAGCTGGACGTTTGGATCGTTTGGATTCACAGTCTTTCTCGTAAGAGCTGGCGTGAAAGCTCACGTTCTCGTGCAGCTCCTGCCCTAAGAGCGTCGAATAGAGCGAGGTTTTCGTATAGTACAGGGTCGAGTTGGGATGCCGCTGGCACGCTTGGATATAGCGGATAGAGCGCTACTCCTCGGATCGGACCCTTCGTGTCGGGCCAAACCGGAACCATGTCATCGGATTGGCCAATCAGGTCTTTGAGTGGAGGCGCAGCGTATCCGGTTGGAATCCCTCTGGTCGCAGGGCCCATTACTGGAGGGAAAAAATAGACTGCACCATAGAAGATGAAGTCTAACAGCGCAGATTGGATTAAGCTGATTTGATTCTCTTCGGGTACAACCAATCGGGAGTGCACAAGGCGTGCAATGCTTGCATGCAGTTCGGACGCCGAAATTACTAGCGATTGAGAGAAACTAGCATAGGTAAAATGATCTCGCGGGCTGCCCGCGATTTTGAGCAGGACCACTAAATCCTGTGGTTTCAGAGATATTTGCTTGTTTCTCGATGCCATGATCTTTTAGTATTCTCTATTCGCGAATAAAGAATACTGCAGTTAGTATTTTCTAACGCAAAAAAACTGAATGACCAGAGCTTACCTCAACATATTGGTCGAGGATTTTTCACGATATTTTAGCTAAAATTGATTAAGAACGGCTAGAATACCTAAAAAATTAGTATAGACTAAATATTACTTAGTAATAAAATTGAACTTAACTTTTCACACAAATTAAACTAAATCACCCTAGTGCGCAAAAAATAGTCGAATAATCAGACGCTTAAACAGAACTCTCATGCCTGCAAGCCCAAGAAAAAGGAGCCCGAAAGCGCCATCGATCCCCTTGGACGAAGCCGTAGCTCGCGCCGGAGACGTTTACGCCAAAGAGCAACGGCATTCGGCACCGACCGATGTGATAGCTAAAGATCTTGGTTACACGAGTGCCAACAGCGGTGCGGCGCTCTCCGCTATTGCGTCGCTCAGGGGGTATGGACTCCTGGAAAGGACAGAATCGGGCAAGATGGCAGTATCTGCTGACGTGCAGTCATTTCAGTATGCACCTGACGAAGCGCTAAGAAACGAGCTACTCAAGAAGTGGCTGCGGTCACCTCCTGTATTCGCATCCTTGTTGGACAAATACGTTGACAATCTCCCTTCCGACGCCACTATTCGTTACGACTTGATTGAGAAGGGGTTCGCACCGCGAACCGCCGAATTAGTATTGAAGGTGTTTCGAAAATCCGTCGAGTTCGCGAATTATTATGAAGAGATCGAGAATTCTTGTATAAGCGCCTCGGTAGGAGAACTTGCTGAAGAAGAAGATAATGGAATTGTGCCAACCGCCTCAGTCTCTTCACCAACCACGACCTCGGTGCCTACAGATGCGTCGCTAGACGTAGACAGGATTCCAGTAAGACTCGATGCGAAACGGCGAGCATGGCTTGAAATACCAACCCCATTCTATGAGGCAGATAAAGAGCGATTGAAAGCGCAGATCGATCTTCTATTGACTGACGATGGCGAGAGCGATTCTCTACTAAGGTAGATTTGAGGGCACTCTTCCAGATAAGTACCTACTTTCCGCACGTCGATTTTGGGGTTTTTCTTAATTTTCTCTGGGCCTGAAAGTGTCACTGACCGTAGACTGCGGCAGAGATCCCCAATAGTTCGAGGACGAGCCGTTGCACGTCGGTGAGCTCATCCCAAAACGTCTTGATGGACTGACCGTTGTGGAACAGCCGGTGGCGGCGTACGTGCTCAAACAGCCCCAAGAGCTTGTCAGCCGTGGGCGCGCAGCAGGCGCGCTCTTCGGGGTAGAGAGGAATCGATCGAATGCCCCGCGCCTTCATCGCCTCGCGCACCTGACGCTCGAGCAGGGCATGCAAGGTGATGGCGATGAAGTACAGGAACAGGAAGGCCTCGATGCGCTCGGGCGTCTTGTAGTTGACCGGGACGACCTCCGCGGCCGTCTTCAGCTGTTCATGGCGCTTCTCGACGAAGGCTTGGTACTTGTAGGTGGTCAATAGGTCGAGCGGCGAGAGCTGGTCTGCGGAGATATTGGTGATTAACGGGAAGATGCCGTCGGCGGCAGCGGAGGCCTCAATGCGCTGGGTGTCGAGTGTGGTGACGGGCTCGTACACAACGGTGGTTTGGCGCACATAGCGGGTGTGCTTTCCGGGCCGACCAGGACCACCTTGCTTGTAGGTGTGGTGCGCGCGGGGAATCAGCTCGACGCGCACCCAGGAGCGCGCGCCGCTCTCGTCGAGGATTTTATCGACGGCCTGCTGGACTTGCTCGCGGGTCTTGAGCTTATGCTTTCCCACACGCTCGGCGAGTCGGCGCAAGCCCCAGCGCGCTTCGTGTATGGCGTTCTCCCGCGCCTGCTCGTCGCGCCGCCACTTCTCTGAGCTACGGAACCAGACGATGCGGTAGCCCTCCGCGCTGGGCTCGGGATCTTCCACCGCTTCGAAGCGCTCCGGCGGGTCCTTCTCGCGTCGTAGCGGGGGACGCTCCCAGATAAGCTCCCAATCGGGCGCCTGGTTCACAAGCCGGTGCTTGAACCGTGCATCCTCCTTGCGGGTGCGGAGTAGCACGGTAATGAACTGACCGGCTTGCCCGTGAATAAACCCCATGTTCTCCCGGGTGCAGAGCTTGGCGTCGGCGACATAGATGAACTGCGGTCCGCCAACGATCTCACTTAACGTCTTCCAGATCTCGATGTGTGTCTGATCATCGGTGAGGTTGCCATCGAATACCTGATAGTGCACGGGCACGGCGCCATCGCTGGTGACGGTGAGGCTCCATAGGAGCTGTTTCAGATCCGGGCGATGGTCCTTGTTGTGGCCATGCGTGATGCGCACACAGCGCCGGTCCTCTTTACCCAGCGGGCGCTCGCTGTAGAGCCCCGAGAAGGTGATGCTCGTGGAGTCATTGTGCAGGCGCTGCAAATCGAGCTGGAATGCCTGCGCCATATGCACGATGAGCCCTGTGACAATGCTGCGTCGGTCGGCTTGGAACAGCTTATCCAGGGTTCGGCCCAGACGGTCGTCATTGATTAATCTGACTTGCTCCGGCGCAAGCCCCAGCTGTTCGGGCACCAGGGCTCGCACCCATTCGGACATCTCATATAAGGGATGGCGGCAAAGCGTGAAGTTGCGAACCAGCACCAGGGCGCTGTCAACGGCAGCGAGTTTGATGCGTGGATTGGGAGATGAAAAAGCCTGTTGCAAGAACTCACGCAGCCTGAGGCGTTGTATCAACGGTTCGATGAGCGGGTGCGCACCGACCTGGAGTGATTCCAGGACCAGAGCCTCACTCAGCGGCTCTTGCTTGGACACCTCTTTGTCTCTCCGGCCATGCGAACCTAGCCGAAGGATGATGAATTTCCAACGCGATATCAATGAGTTGTCGATCGAATCTCTTTATGGGCCGATCGAAGAACCTTGGGCAGTTCTTGCTTTCACCGCGCCGCCACTTCGAGCTATTCTTGGCACTGCGCATAACAGGCCCACATCAACAGACAAACGAAAAGCCGATGATGAGCGCGCAGCGGAAGAGAGAGCGGCTCGGCCTCACTATCAGACCGTGCACGCTACCGGCTATGACGCTAACTCACTGCGATCCCGCTGTAGCGACCACACCGGCCGATAGCCAGAAGATCGGCAGTAACCGAGAGTGCAGTCGAAGAACTGCCGGCACGCCTTCTTCGCGAAGTGCATCAATAACACAAGTGAGCCTGTCATGACGATATGCCGAGAAAAACACTCGTCCCCAGTAACTCACTCAACACCCGAATGGACCCCTGTGGAAGATTACCCAAGAACTAAACTGTGAACGTTCGGCACGTAGGATACGAAATTAGGAAAAATAGCGAAATCGACATGCGGAAAGTAGG